>JBJOHQ010000190.1:0-24179 GCA_046047595.1 Planctomycetota bacterium
TCCGAGAGAGCCAATCGTCGTAGCAGGCCACGAGCCTCTCGTTTAGAGCCATGAGGAATCCGCAGCATTGCTCGCCGTTGGTGCCTTGCCATGTCGGATCGTAGCATTCGATGCCGCCTCCTTTACCGCCTCCTTTACCGTCTCCATTGCCGACCGCCTCAGCACGAGCGACGTACTCGTCGGCTTCGCTGATCGTGTCCGTAGCGACGATTGGCAGCACCATGTCGATGCCACCCTGTAAGGGACTCCCCTGCGGATCGACCGTGTCGTACCTGACGCTGTACCCGACGAATACGAACGGCTGCGGTCTGCCGTCGGTGAACACGGCTCCCGAAACAAAGGAGTTGTCCACGCCGTAACTCAGATCCTTGCCCCAATCGGTCGTGTCCGTCAGCGACTTGGCCGCGATGCGTGTGGCGAGGCTCGGGACCCACACGAACGAACCGATGTCGGTGTTCGCCTCGGCATTCCGAACTGTGAGCATGTTGCCATCGATGGAGATGATCTCGGTGTCGGTGTCGATGGCACGACCCGTCACCGATTCCCACACGGCTGCGATCTCGCTGTTGTCGTACTCGTCAGCGGCATCCGCCACCGACACGATAGCCACACAGGCGGCGATGCAGATTCCCTTGAAAATCAGGTGTAAGTGCGAACGAGACATGCCATCATCTCCTGTTGGGATTCGAAACGGTCACCCCCGCGGTCGACTGGCGCTCGGACGATATTGATCCGACAGAGAGTATCAATGGAAAAGTCGCGAACTTTTCTGCGAGTCACGCACGCGGTTTGGTCGCCGCCGCCGCGATTCACTCGCGGCGAGGCGTGCCAGAGCGAGCGAAAGCGAAGCGAGTCGCGAGCGCTCAACTACGGGTGCCCGATGTCTCGAGGCGTGAGCGGAGCGCGCGCCGAGAGCCATCGGAACCGTGGATGTTCGAGTGTCGATTCGGGGTTCTTGCGCTGTATCGATGAGGTCGGATGTCATCCGTTCCGATGGCTGCTGATTTCACTGCGTTCGATCAACAGACATCGGGCACCCGTATCTTCATGGTCGCCGCTGCGGCGGCTCCCTTTGGCGTCATCCACGCAATCGCGAGCAAGTTGCGAAGCAGGTAGCGAGCGCTTCACGCATGGCTCAACCTCGGCCCCCGAGGATTCACTCCGAGGGGAGCCGGCCAAAGCGAGCAAGTTGCGAAGCAGGTTGCGAGCGCTCAAAACTAGAACGCGAAAATCGTATCGATGATCTTCGCGAGAATGCCCTTCTCGGCAGTGTCGCGCAATTCACCTGTTGTGAGCTTCTTCACAACAGCATCAGCGACACGCTGCGAGAGCACTTGATTGTTCGCGTCAATGTCTTCCGGACGGCAAATGCCCGAAAGCGTGATGACCTGCGATTCGCCGTCATTCACGATCTCGCGACGAGCTTCGAGGATGAGCAAGCCGTTCGGGCGAACTTCCACGATTTCCGCGGTGACACGCGCGGTGAAGTCGTCACTGCGCGCGTAAGAGCCTTTGCCCTTGAAGTTCTTTTCGCCCGCGACGCCGATCTCCGGCAGATTTCCTGAGTCGATCGGCGTAAAGAAACCATCACCGAAGGTGGTCGGGTCCATGCTGATCCATGCGTCAACCGCCGCAGACATTCCGTAGTCCTTGTCGGCCTTCGCATCCGATGCACTCTTCGAACGGCTCGATTCGCTGATGACGATCGTGACGAGATCGTGGATCGCAAACTTTCGCGGTTCCGGTTCCTGCACTGCGAACAAACTCCCAGGTTCATTCACAGGTTGACCGCGACGATCGACTTGCGCGGGATCTTGTGAGAGAACGGCTTGTGACGTGAGGGAACGCGTGGGAACGGCGGCAGGCTTCTCATCGTCGCGCAGTACGCGCTTCTGGTTTGGCTTCGTTGGAGCGGATCGCGCGGGTGATCCAGCCGCCGACGACTCTGGTTCCTGGCGTGGAGCTTCCGATTGTGCCATCACGAGCGAGGTCGACGCGCAAGCAACCGCCGAAGCAATGAGAATCGTGTGCAGAGTGTTCGTTCGCATGGGAGATTCGCTCAGTGGTCGGAGAAATTCTGAAGTTCAAACGAGTGAAGCAAGGCGGGTCTTCGCGAGAAATACTCAGCGCACAACGACACGGCCGGGCGCGATGACTTCTGCACTCAATGCTTGTGCATCACGACGACGTCCCTTCGCGGCTTGTTCGACGGCGATCACATCACCTGCAACGCCATCTTCAAGTGCGACCGCTTCAAACTCAATCGCAACCATGCCGACTTCGCGTCGCACCATGATGCGTTCGTTGCGACGAACGGCGAGTGGACGTTCGATGTCATCAGTTGCGACGACGGCGCCCGCGCTCAGTTGCTTCACGGAGCGCGTTCCAAGAGTTGTTGTGGCATCGGCCGCGCGCTCGCATGCGCTCGGAGCAATGAAACGCGTTTCAATCGTGCTGTTCGTTGCGTCGAGTGACTCACCGCGACGAACGTCACACGCGATCGTGACGACCTCTCGTGCAAGGCGTGGTTCAATGCGCACGCGATCGCGCGAGACAAGCTTCGTACCTTCGTACGCAATCACTTCGAGGTCCACACGATCAGTTCGCAGTGCGGTCTTCGCAGCGATTTCGTAGCGAAGCCCGGGTTTCGCCGCGAGTTTGGCGAGGTCGTCTTCACGAATCGCGAGTCGCACGTTCGAGAGATCACCGCCAAACGCGTTGCCGATGAGGTTCGATGCGATTCCAAGCGGCGTGAGTTCGTTTGCGAACTGCGCAGGTTCAATCAGCTTTGGTTCAGCACGTCGCGTCACTTCCATCGCGGCGCGAACTCGTACCACGGGCTCCTCTGGCAACGTGGTCGCTGTCGTCGTGTCTGTGGTCGCGACGCGTACTGGTCGAACAACCACGCGATCACCGCTGAATTTGATGCTCCCGAGAGTTGCACCTGCGGCCACGAGCTTCTGTCGTAACGCATCAACAGGAAGCTCAAAAGCACCAGTGTCGGTTCGACCAACTTCGACGCTCGCATATTGCTTCGCTGCGCCGTCGAGTTCGGCGACGTCACTCAGCAAAATGCCAGCATTAGACGCAAGTCGCACAGATTTGCGCAGTGTGATGGTGTCGGCTGCGAACGCGGATACGGCGAGCGTGAGCGCGGCGACGCACGCGGCGAGTGACTGGAGGCGCAAGAGTCTCATGACGTATCTCCGAGTTCAGCGATCAGCGGATCGCAAGATTGGTGATGTTCTGGAGCGTCTCGTTCGAAGCCTGAATTACTTGGCTGTTCATTTCGAACGTGCGCTGCGTCTTGATGAGCGACACCAACTCCGTCACAGGATCGACGTTTGAGGCTTCGAGGAAACCCTGTCGCACTGCGCCAAAACCTTCTTGATTCGGCTGCGCTTCGAGTGGTTCGCCAGACGCTTCGGTCGGGATGTACGTGTTGTTGCCGATCGTTTCGAGGCCCGTCGGATTGATGAATCGCGCAAGAAGGATCGTGCCAAACTCCACAGGGTCAACTTGTCCTGGCACGTTGCCCGTGACGACGCCGTCCTGTGAAACGTTGATGTTGCTCGCATCTTCGGGAATCGAGATTTCGGGCTCGAGTCGCCAGCCTGGCGAGTTTGCGAGCACGATCTCTCCTTCTTGATTCAGCGTGAAATTTCCAGCGCGCGTGTAGCCGATGCCGTCGCCGACGTCCGGCGAAATCTGCAACTGAAAGAAACCGTCGCCTTCAATCATCAAGTCGAATGGCTTGCCCGTTGCTTCGGCAGCACCTTGACGGAAGTCGAGTTGCGTGCCGGAAACCTGCGTGCCCAAACCAACGTAGAGACCGGTCGGTCGCTGAATCGCATCGCCCGACTGAATGCCTGGTTGCGCGAACTCTTGATAGAACAGATCTTCGAAGTTCGCGCGCGAACTCTTGAAGCCCGTGGTGTTCGCGTTCGCGAGGTTGTTCGCGATGACATCGAGGCTTGTCGAGCAAGCGTTCATGCCGGTGGCGGCGGTGTTGAGTGCGATGTAGCTCATGTGTTGTCTCCTTCAGCGATTAGCCGAAGCGTCCGAAGGTTTGAATGAGTCGTCCGGTGGCCTGATCCTCGGCCTGCATCAAGCGTGTGGCGAATTCGATGCCGCGCGAAACTTTGATGAGTTCCGCGAGCGAAAGCACTGGATCGACGGTGCTTTCTTCGAGATGTCCCTGACGAACAATCGTTGCATCGGGTGCCGCGTTGACGCGTCCACCGAGGAGACGCATCGCATCGCGACCTTCTTTCACGAGATTGCGCGCATCTAGAGGCACTACAACGGCCAGACGCGCGACTTCATCGTCGCCTTGCAGAACGCGACCTTGTTCGTCGATGCGCACATCGGCTTCGTCCGCATTGAGTTGAATCTTCTTGCCGTCTGCGTCGAGCACCGCCGCGCCCGAAGTTGCGAGGACGAGCGTGCCGTCTTTGCCGCGAGCGAGTGCGCCGGCGCGGGTCAGCAACATGTCGCGCGAACCAGCGCCCTTCGACGCGTTTTCGAGGCGCAGGAAGCCTTCGCCTTCGATCGCGACGTCGAGTTGGCCGCCGGTTCGGCGAAGCGTTCCTTGGCGTAAATCGATGCGCGCCGGATCGAACAGCGTTCCGCCGCCGAGTCCATCGAGCAGCGCATTGGTGTCGGCGTATTGGCCAGGCTTCTCGAGATTCTCGGGAAGGCGCGCACGCATCGAGAGCAGATCCGACTTGAAGCCGACCGTCGTCGCGTTTGCGAGGTTGTTCGCAACCGTGTCGAGGCGACGCATGCCGGTGATGGCGCCAGTGGTGGCGAGGTGGAAGCCGTAGTTCATGCCGAAATCTCGTGCGAGTCGGGCGTGTTGATCGCGTCGACCGAGGGCGATGCAACAGCCGCGCCAGTCGTCGCCGGGGCCGGATGAAGTCGCCAAACGACCTGTTTTGAGCCGGAAGTTCCGGCGACCACGCGGCCGTCGTCGTTGGGTAGGTCCGCGAAGAGACCGTTCATCTCGCGCACAGTGGGCTTGAGGAGCCCCGCAGCTTGCGACGCGAGAATTGTTGGAAGGTGGAAGCGGCCGCGATCCTCGGCCGCCGCGATGCGCGCGGCACGCGCAATCGCTGCGCCTACGAGATCGAGGGTCGGCAATTCTTGCGGATCGCGTGCGCGACGAGCAACGGGCGCGGGCGAACGGGTCGCTCCACGGCTCAATCGCGAAATCGCGCGGAAAACAAGGGCGTTCGCGGTGTCTCGGTGTCGTTCCATGGGGCACTCCTTGCCGGTCTGGGCGCGCGAGAATCGATCTCGGCGTGCCCGATCCGACCTCCTGTCGGACCTGACCAACGAGCGGAAGGCAACGTGCGTGCCAGCGGGACGGAGTGCGCCAAGAGATGGGCCACGAGATGGGCCACGAGATGGGCCACGAGATGGGCACGAGATAGCCACGAGGAGGCACGAGGCCGATCGGCGCGGTCTGCAATCTCGAGGTTGAAACACTTCTCGGTGCTTCGCTCGGGAATGCACCCACTGTGGCGCGCATCTTTCGCGCTCGCTCGGCAGGAATGCCGATCTTGGGAGGCCCCGATGTCTGTTCGTGCCGCGATCTGCCCTCACTTCGATAGCTGCGATCCGCGTTGCGGAGCGCGCATGACGCTCGGTCACCTCGATGAAGTCTTCCGATTCTGCACCGCCGAGTACGAGTCCTGCCCCGTCTTCCGCGGAAACGCGAGTGGAGTCGGAGGCGGAACCCTCGCGCGCGATGGTCACGAATGCGAGGCTTCCCTCAGTGCGGCGCAGGTCCGTGACGCAAGCCTCCACGCCTCCGACGCGCGATTCCAATTCTGCGATGGACCCGTCGCCGACGACCTCGCGCGCGACATCACGGGCGAAGTTGCGGCCATCGCAAACCTCGCGCATGCCTGCATCGGACGAGTCGTCGAACTCACGATCGAGCGGAGTCGCGAGCGGGGTCATGAGCACGCACCGCTCAGCCGACCTGCCGTCGCGTAAACAAAAAGGTCGCGCGTCCACGGCCACTCCCACTTCCACGTCCCCATCTACATCGGCGTCTACATCGGCGTCCGCCTCGAAAGTCGACGCCGCACCGACTGTTCAATCGGGCATCACGCTCGCAACGCCCGGCTACGCGCGCGCACTTCGTTCATTTCTCGCGTATTTGCGCGTTGAATGCGGCCTCGCCGCCGCAACACTCGAGGCATACACACGCGACATCGACGATCTTGTCGGCGATCTGCTTGCGCGCGGCGTTCACGCCGTTGGTGAAGTCACGCCAGCGCATCTCGTCGAGCACGTTCGATTTCTCTCGCGTGATCGGAAGCTCGATCCAACAACGATCGTCCGGCATGTTTCGAGTGTGCGCGTCTTCTTCCGCTACCTCCACGCGAATCGCGAAATCCCCGAGAATCCCGCGCGATTGCTTGAGCGCCCAACGAAGTGGCGCAAACTTCCGAACGTGATTTCGCCCGCGCAAATGCGCAAGTTGGTGGAAGCTCCAAACTCGGATCATGGCGAATTGTGGATTCGCGATCGCGCGATTCTTGAGTTGATGTACGCGTCGGGCCTCCGCGCGAGCGAAGTGGGTTCCGTGCGGTTGAATCAGTGGTTTCCGACGATCGCGAGTTTGAGCGTCATCGGCAAAGGTTCGAAGCAGCGGATCGTTCCGGTCGGCGGCTGCGCGGCGCAAGCGCTTGAGCGATGGCTTGTCCATCAACGCCCTGGAATCGTCGAAGGAAACGAAGGCCGCGCGGATCACCGCTTGTTCGTTTCGAATCGCGGGAAGCCGCTTGAGCGCGTTGCAATCTGGATGCTCGTGAAGAAATACGCGCTCGCGGCGGGGCTTCATGACGTGCACCCGCACGTGTTAAGACATAGTTTCGCCACCGATCTCCTGCGCGGCGGCTGCGATTTACGCACGGTGCAGGAGTTCCTTGGTCACAGCAGTGTCGTGACCACGCAGGTCTACACCCACGTCGACAAGTCGCGCCTCCGAGAGGTGGCGCGCAAGTTCCATCCGCGCTTCGGTTGATCGTTTTCCCGCGAAATTCGGCCGTGCGCGCATCTCGCGTCTGCGATAGCCTCGCAACTTCCCATGCTGACCACCGACCCTTGCATCCTCGTCATCTTCGGCGCTTCTGGCGATCTCACTTCGCGCAAACTCATTCCCGCGATGTACGAGATGCACGTCCTCGGACAACTCCATGCTTCGACCGTCATTCTGGGTGTCTCGCGCACTCAGAAAACCGACGACGGCTGGCGCGATGAACTGCGCGCGTGGGTCGAGAAGCAAGCAAAGGGTTTCGACGCGACGAAGTGGGTTGAGTTTGCAAAGCGCATCTTCTACTTCGCGGGCGACGCGGTAAAGAGCGAGTGCTACGAACCACTGCAAGCGCGTCTTGCGCAAATGGCAGAAGAACGCGGAACGCGCGGAAACCTGCTGTTTTTCCTTTCGGTTGCCGAGAGTTTGTATGAACCAATCATCGAGCGCATCGATGAAGCAGGTTTGGTTGTGGAAGGTAAGCGCTGGTGTTCGATCGATCCCGCTGCGAAGAGTTGGCAGCGAATCATCGTCGAGAAGCCCTTCGGTCACGATGCAGCGAGTGCGTCGAGCCTCAATCGCTGCCTCGGCCGCGCGTTTGAAGAAGAATCGATCTATCGCATCGATCACTATCTCGGCAAGGAACTTGTGCAGTCGATGCTCGTTTTGCGCTTTGCGAACTCGATCTTCGAGCCGATTTGGAATCAGCAGTACATCGACCACGTGCAGATCACGGCGGCGGAAACCGTGTCGGTCGGACAGCGCACTGCGTTCTACGACCAAACAGGCGCGATCCGCGACATGATTCAGTCGCACCTGTTCCAGATCCTCGCGTTCGTCGCGATGGAACCGCCAAGCTTGTACACGCCGGAAAACGTGCGCCAAGAGAAGATCAAGATCATCGACGCGATCGCGATTCCAACGGCGGATGAAGTCGCGGCGCACTGCGCGCTCGGCCAGTTTGCCGCTGATGGCAAGGAAGGGGCGTACCACGAACTCGCGGGCGTCTCGCCAACTTCAACCACCGAAACCTACGCTGCGATCAAGGTGCACTTCGACAACTGGCGTTGGGCTGGCACGCCGTTCTACGTTCGCTCGGGCAAGAAACTTGCGTCCAAGAAGACTGAAGTCGTTGTGCAATTCAAGCCGCCAGCTGCGAATCTCTTCCGCAAAGTTGCGGGATTCGGCAATGAGGTCCCGAATCGTCTCGTCATCGAAATTGCGCCAAGAGAACGCTTCAATCTGCGCTTCGAAGTGAAGGTGCCAGGCTTCGGACTGCGCGCGGCGAACGTCGACATGCAGCTCGACTACGCCGATCGCTTCAAAGCCGATCCCGTCGAAGCGTATGGGCCGCTCATTGTTGACGCGATGCGCGGCGACCAAACGCTCTTCAAGCACCGCATCGAAGTCGAAGGCGCATGGAACGCCGTGATGCCGTTCCTCGACGAGCGTTCTGCCGTTGCTCGCGCAGGAATTCACGCGAATTACGCGTGCGGTTCGTGGGGGCCGAAGTCTGCCGATGAATTGCTCGCGCGCGATGGCCGCGCATGGCGAAATGAGGATTGAGGTAGGGCGCACTCGCCATCATGCGGGCACTCGAAGTTCCCGTGCTGTCGGGTACGCTGTCTCCAATGAGCGACAGCAAGACTTACGAATTGGCTGACGATTTACCCGAAACGCCGCGGCTTCCGGGCCAAGTGGTGCTCGTCGATCATGTGGATGAGGCGCTTGATGCGGTCGGCACCGACATCATGATGCAGGCGAAAGCCTGTGTGCGTCAGTTCGGTGATTTCCACCTCGCGCTTTCGGGCGGATCGACGCCGATGCCGCTTTACGAGCGCATGATGATTGATCCGCGCTTCCGCGAGATGCCGTGGCGACGCACGCATCTTTGGATCGTCGATGAACGCTGCGTGCCGTTCGAACACGAGAAGTCGAACTTCGGGCAGATCCGCGAAATCATCTGCGAACATGCGGATATCCCATCGTCTCAAGTGCATCCGATGCACGCGTATGAAGCGGATGGCGACGTGCGTTACGAAGCCGAGTTGCGCGAGGTCCTCGGTTGGCGTGAGAAGGGCCACGATCGCCTCGACTATGTGCTGCTTGGCATGGGCGACGACGGACACACCGCGAGTCTGTTCCCGCGCAGTGATGCGCTTTCAGTCGTTGATCGCTTCGCGTGTTTCAATCGCGGCCCTGCGGTCACGCCGCCCGATCGACTCACGATGACGTACACGCTCTTGAATGGCGCGCGTTTCATCGGAGCACTGGTCGTCGGCGCGAAGAAGGCACCGATGATTCATCGGATCGCGGGCGGCGCGGACAGCGCGCATGATGTTCCAATCAAGGGGATCGCGCCGATCGGCGGCGAATTCCGCTGGTATCTCGACGCCGCCGCCGCGCGTTGGCCGTGAACCTCAGCGCCGCGCGCGCACAGGCGTGCGCGGCTTTTCACTTGCAAGCGCATCGCGCAGAAAGCGTGAGCGCGTCTCTTCATCACCGCAACTCACGAAGCACGCCGTGCGTGCGCGCGTGATGCCGACGTAGAAGAGTCGACGTTCACTTTCAATCGCAGGACTGCGACCGATGGTCGACGATTTTGCGCGCGTGTCGAAGCAACCCGATTCTTCGTCGCCCGGAAGCGGCATCCAGCCTTCATCGCACTCGGGAATGAAGACGTAATCCCACTCAAGTCCCTTCACGCGGTGAATCGTCGTGACGCGCACACACTCAGCAGCCGGTCGGCCTTGTGTGGTGTCGACCGAAGCGAGTCGCGCGTCGAGATCCGCGAGCGAGCAGCCTGCGACGCGCGCGAAATCCTCAAGAACTTCGAAGGCACGCAAGCACTCAGCAACGCTCGCGGCGCTGCGATTGGCCGAGAGCGCTTTGTCGAAATCGATTTCGTCGCGAAGGATGCGAATGGCGCGTGCGGCACCAGCCTCTGCGCCATCACGTCTTGCGGCTTTCGAGAGGGTCGTGCCGAGCGACTTCAATTCGATGCGCGCACCGCCGTGAAATCCTGCCATCTTGTGAAGGTCGTCGTCGAAACAGAGGTCGCCGAGCGTGAGTCCTTCGCGCGTCGCGTCTTTCAGCACGAAATCAAGGCCTTTCCGCGACAGTCCGCGGAACGGTCGATTGAGAATGCGGCCCGCATTCTGGGCAAGCGCTTCATCCATCGGAACACGCATCGTGCGAACCGCGCGTGCATACGAAAGGAGCAACGAGAGCGAAGGGTCGTTCGCAAACGCGGCGTGCTCATCCATCGTGAATGGAATGCCAGCAGCCAACATGCGCCACTCGAAGGCAAGGAGTTGCGCCCACGAGCGCCCGAGGACAACGATGTCAGACGCGGGTGTTCCTTGTGCTTGAAGATCTTTCAAACGATCGACAAGCGGGTCGAGCGCGGCAGGGGATTTACCCGATGCGGAAATCGCGACAAGTCGTGATTCTTGCTCAGCGTCGGCCGCGACAATGCGCTTCGCGACGCGACCGGCACCAGCGGCAATCGCGCGCTCGGCCGCAGCCGCGAGATCTGGCCCGAATCGAAAGCTCGTTGAGAGTGTGAATGCACGATGCGGATGCGCGGTGAACCGCTTTGCGAATTCGCCGCGAATAAACGCGCTGCGCGCTCCACGCCATTCGTGAATGGTTTGATCGTCGTCGCCGACGACCGTCACACGCGCGCGCGTTCCTGCGAGCAATTCAAGCAAACGAAACTGCGCGTGATCAACATCTTGAAACTCGTCGACGATGAGATGTTCGAAGAGATTGGCGAGGCCAAGTCGTGCGTCATCCGATTCAAGCGCGCGGACGGCGTCGACGACGAGATCGTCAAAGGTGCGAAACCCACGTGCGGCACGCAACTTTTCGAAACGTGCGTAGGAAGCGACGAGGAAATCATCATCCGAGTGACCCGCGTCCTTCGGAGCGACGAGCATCGACTTCCATTCGCGAATTGCTTCGAGACACGACTCAGCATCGCGTCCATCATCTTCTTCGGGATGCTCGTTGCGATCGGCAAACTCTTCGCGAATCGCGTCACCAAGCGTGCGCAGAATCTCGCCTGATTCGACAACGAGCGGCATACGCGTGAGAGCGCCCGTCGACTCAAGATGACGCACGATGCCATACGCAAGCGCGTGCCATGTTTGCACGCGCAATTCAGTCGTTGAAACACCCTGCAACGCGAGTTGCGCCGCGAGTCGTGCTTCGAACGAACGTTGCGCCGCTTTGTTGAACATCACCGCGCGCATCTGCGACGGTTTCACGCCGCGCGCAACGAGTTCCGTCAGTCGATGCACCATCGTTGTTGTCTTGCCGCTGCCCGCAACTGCGAGCACGGTGAGATGCGCATCGTCAGGCGCTTCAACCACAGCGCGCTGTTCGTCGGTGAGCGTCGTGCGCGCGGTCATGCGTCGTCGACCCCATCATCGCACGCGTCATCACTGCGGCCGTTGGAGGCATCGTCGCCAGCACCAATCGACTCGCCACTCGACTCGCCGCGCAACACGCGCAAGTAGTCTTCAAGAATCGCACAAGCAGCGAGCGCGTCGCGGAGCGCTTTCTTCTCACCATGTGTGCGACCCGTGCGCGCGAGTCGTTCTTCGGCCGCGAAACTCGAAAGTCGCTCGTCTTGGAATGCAATCTCAACGCGCGGAAATCGCGGCAACTGTGCGGCGAGTTCCGCAGCAAACTCGCGCACAAGTTTCGCGCGCGGGCCTTCCGTGCCATCCATGTTGAAAGGAAGCCCGATCACAATGCGATTCGGTCCGAATTCATCGATCACGCGCAGAGACGCTTTCAGTTGAAGCGCGCGTGTTGCAGCCTCAGCGACCAACAACGGTTGCACGATGCCAACGACATCATCGCCCGACGCAAAGCCGGTTCGCTTATCTCCAAGATCAATCGCGAGGTAACGCATGATTCTCGGCTACCGCCACTCCTCGGGTACGCGTTCCGCGAGCGCTTTGACGCGTTCCGCTTCACCGCGCGGACAAACAAGTGTCGCGTCCTTCGTATGAACGACGACGAGATCACTGCAGCCGACCGTCGCGATCAAGTGCGCGGGATCATCAGAAATCACCGTCATTCTGCGGCTTCCAAGATCACACCAATGCGCGTTTGAGCGATTCTCAGCGTCATCCGCCGCAACGGTCTCGGCGAAACTCGTCCAACTTCCAACATCAAGCCACGCGAGTCCTTCAAGTGGAAGTACGCGCACATTGCCGCGCGCGGCTTCAGGCTCCATCACGGCAACATCGATCGAGCGCTTCGGAAGTGTCGGATACACGCGCGCGAGTGTGTCGGCGCGTGCTGGCGTATCAAACGCGGCGGCGATCGCAGCGAGTCCTGCCGCACACGCGGGCTCATGTCGGGCAATTGCGTCGCGCATCGCAGCGGCTGCGAAGACGAACATGCCAGAATTCCACACGAAATTGCCCTGTGCGAGATATGCCTGCGCGCGCGCCGCGTCGGGCTTTTCGTGGAAGCGAACGACTTCGAACACGCGATCGAGTTGCGCAAGCGCCGCGCCCTGTTCGATGTAGCCGTAGCCAGTCGCTGCATGGGTTGGAGCGATCCCGAACGTGATGAGCTTCTCTGGCTGCGCGTCGATCACTTGAAACGCGTGTTCAAGTCGCGCGCGAAAAACATCGGCGGGCTCGATGATGTGATCCGCTGTCAGAATCGCGACAACCGCACGAGGGTCACGCGCGGCGAGGACATTCGCAACAAGACCAACCGCGGCAAGTGTGTCGCGACCAACAGGCTCACCGAGAAAGTTCTCCTCCGACAAATCAGCGAGGACTTCGCGCATCGGAGTTCGAAACGATTCCGTCGCGCACACGATCCGCCGCGACGCGGGAATCGTTCCGTCGACGCGTCGCCATGCGAGTTCAAGAAGCGAAAGACCGCCGGCGACCGGAATCAGTTGTTTCGGCCGCGCACGACGCGAAAATGGCCAAAGGCGCGTGCCGCTCCCGCCCGCGATGATCGCGGAGTATCGATGCGGGTGCGAATCAGGAATCGCACTCGTTACGACACGCCTCACGACATCCGTCACGACACACCTCTCGAGCGCAGCGTGCGCGTCACAATCTCATCGGCCGCGAGTTCAACGCCGCTCACCTGCGCGGCAGCGAGCACGCGTTCAATCTTCTCCCGTGCTTGGGCGCGCGGCTCGCCGAGCGCGACAAGCACTTCTTCCGCATCAGCGGCGGGGCCCACGAGCGCGACGGGCGCAGTGATCGCAGAGACGGCCGCGGCCGCGCGCTTACTCGCCGTTGGATCTTTGAGAAACGGATCGAGCTTGCCCTTGAGTTCGACGATCGTGCTCTCGGCGGTGCGCTTCCCGATCTCGGGAAGTGTCGCGAGGAACTTCGCGTCGCCGCCTGCGATCGCCTCGGCCATCCGCGCGTGCGAAACCTGCATCGCGCGCAGCGCTTTGCGATTGCCGATGCCTTTGACCGTCGTGAGAAGTTCAAAAAACGCGCGCTGCTCGCTCGAATGAAAGCCAATGAGCCGCGGCACAAAGTGCGAGCCCTGTCCCTGGCTTTCGAGATAGTGGAGTGTGAAGAGTCGCACTTTCGCGCCGACCTTCATCGCGAGGTCACCCATATCGCACGCTGGAACAAGCACCTCGTACACGATGCCGTCAGCGATGCGCACTTCGGCGACACCGTCGGTCACATCTTCCAAGACTCCTTCGATCCGCGTGAGCATGGGCCGCATCGTACGGCGGCGCGGCGCGTGGGTTGTACATCGTCCCATTTCCTCTCCGGGCCGTCTGTGATCCGCTGGCTTTCGACTCCTTTGCCCTGGCGACGCTCGCGAACGTCGCGAGCGCGCGGAATCGATGTGGCGCGCTTACTTCCGGAAAGTCATGCGCTTCCGTCGAATCGGAAAGGCGCCGCTTGACTCGCCGTGTGCCTCACATAGCGTGCCCGTGGTTCCTGACGGAGGTGCGCGCGGCCACGGCGTGACGCGTGCGCGATCCGTATCCGACGTCCGTACGACACGACTGCAACGATTGGAGCGACAACCATGGGCGACATCCTTCGGCTGGCGAGTTCGATCGCAGGTTCAACGGTGACTTCGATGACGAAGGGAGCGATGACGGCCGCAGCGACGACGGCGTGGCCGCGCCGTCGGCACCGCGCCGTTGGCACCAGGCTCGACGGAGCGGGCCTTGCTTCGTCGCGGATCCGCGCGAGGCGCCAGTGGATCGAGGCCGATCCGCGCTCGAGCCGATCGGCCACCCGTCCCGCCGCGGGAGGCCTGTTTGTGACGGCGCGGTTCGTGATCGCGATCGGTCTCGCCGCTGCGGTCGTCCCGCAATCCTCCTTCGCTGGCCCGATCCCCGTGACCATCGCAAGCGGTCCGATCGAGGGCGCCGAAAGCATGGAGGGCGCCGAAAGCGTTGAGGGCGTTGAGAGCGTCCGTTGGGATGGTCCGCAGGCGACCGCCGAGCGAACAGCGGTCGACCGTACGCTCGTCGAGCGGGAGGTCGAGGCGATGCTCGCAACAGGCGAGTTGCCGGCGAATATGCGCGAATTGCCGCGGGAGACACTGCATGCGTTTGTGCGACGGCTCGACGAGCGGACGTTCCTCGAGACACAGGACTACGCGCGACAGCTTCAGGGGATGATCGCGCTCGGAGGTCTCCTCGCTCAGTCGGGACCGCTTCCCGGCGGCATGCCGCCAGGAACGATGCATGCGATCACGCAGTGCATCGCGCCTGGCGCGAACCCTTCGGCGCGCGGGGTCGAGGAGCGCGTCTTCGGGATTGCGATCCTCGCCGACGGTTCCGACCTCGTTTCGAGGCGGCTCGCCGAGTTGCCGGCGTCCGCCGGCGAAACCTACGGCCTGCTCCTCGCGAGGTCGATGGGGGCGCGACTTGTAAAGCGCGGCGAGGGAGGCGCCGCACCCACGACCGTGCCGGCGCTCGCCGGTTGGTCCGACGAGCAACTGTCGAAGTCGATCGCGGCGCTTGCGTCGTGGATCGAAGATGGCGTCGCCGAAACGACGGACGCGGAGGCTCTGCCGAAGAACGTCGAGGAAGGTGTCTCCGGCGTGGCTGGCCAAATGGCGGTGATCGGCATGCTCGCGGAAAAGCATCCGAAGGTGAGGCTCGAGGCGGCCCTCGCGTCCGTGCGAGCGTTCGACGCGCTCGATGCGGCGTACGAACGGCTCGGGTCACCGAGTGTCCGCTCCGGACTGGGGAGTTGGCCCTTCCTCGCCGTGCTCGCGGCCGCTTCGGGCGCTTCGGTCACCAGTCGCGACCTGACGCAGCTCGCCAAGGTGGCGTCCGCATTCGATGCGGTGACGACCATCGCCGACGACCGGATCGAAGCCCGCATGCTGGCCGCATGGATTCCGACGCTCGAACTGGTCACATCCTTCCTCTGCCGAGTGCGACCAGAGACGGTGAAGGTCATCGACCCGGGCGATGTGCTTCCCGATTTCTTCCAATCGTGCACCGCGCTCGTCGCCCGCCTCGCTGGTCTGCCCGTCGATCATCCCGCGTGGGACGGCGCGAATCGCACAGCATGGGTGCGGGCGGTCGATCGGTTTGGCGTCGAGAAGTCCTGCGCCGCGTCGGACGATCTCTCCTCGGCGTGGCGGGCGGCGCGGGCGCTGCTTCCCGCCGAGTGGCGCGCCGAAGCGGTTGCCAATGCGGAGAGCGAGGTCAAGGCGCGCGAGGTGCGGCGGCTTGAGCGCCAGCGCCTTCGCGAGGCGTGGGACCTGTCGATCAAAAGCGGCGCCTTCCTGCGGCCTGCGCCTCCGGTCGAAGGATCTGTCGAAGGATCTACGGTCGCGCCCGATCAACGCTCCGACGCGCATGCGGATGAACTTTCCGACGAGAAGTCCAAAGCGGCTCCCGCGACCGCACCGGCCCCGCGCTGAGCGATCTGAGGCCCCGCACTGCGCGAGCTGAAGGAATGTCTACTCCGACGTCTTCGACTCGGTGCCCGAGCCGCCGCCGATGTACGCGCGCAAGTTGCGATCGACCGTCGCGCGATCAGCCGCTTCCGGCGGCGCCTCATTGATGGGCCAACCTGTTGCCTCGCGCATCAACGCAAAGATGCGGTCGGAAGTGTCCTTCGTGTGACCGTTTGGCCCGGGCTCAACCACCGTGAGGACGCGGATGGTCGGCCGTGTTGGCGTGAGGAGTGCCGCGTACGCAGAGTCGCACGGTTTGCCGGGATCGATGACACAGACGATGACAGGCGCCTTGGTCCGCGCCAAGATCAAACGCAAACCGCCAGAAAACGGCCGCAACTGCCGCGAAGGCCGTTCGATCGCGCCTTCAGGGAAAATGCCAAGTGTTCCACCGGCTTGCACGTGCGCAATCGCGGCTTTCAGCGCCGCAGCGTCGCGCGCATCGAAGCACACGGGGATGACGCGTTGGAGGCGCCAAAGCGGACCGAGCGCGGGCAGCATCATTTCCGCGCTCATCATCCATCGAATCCAATGTGGCATGATCGTTTGAATCGCCACCGGATCGAGGCCAGCGACGTGCGTCGAGACAACGATGAGTCCTTCGGGGCCAACCGTGCGCGGAATGCGTTCGAGCCCTTCGACGCGCGCGCGATGGAAAT
Source organism: Planctomycetota bacterium (assembly GCA_046047595.1). Classification (GTDB taxonomy): domain Bacteria; phylum Planctomycetota; class Phycisphaerae; order Phycisphaerales; family SM1A02; genus QWPT01. The sequence continues at coordinate 16,651 of JBJOHQ010000190.1, forward strand.
AGTGGATGTAGAAGTAGGTCGCGAAACGCATCCAACCGATGACCGCGTTGCCGTGCACACTCCAATTGCCGATCGCGCGGACCGCGAGCGCGAGGAGCGGGGGGATGACGACGAGCGTCGTGAGCAGGAGCACCGCGGCGACGCCAGGCCCGAGCGGGGTTTCCGCGAGGACAGCGGGGGGGTGTGCAGAGGTCAGCGCAAAACTCGGCGCAGAACTCGGCGCAGAATTCACCGCAGAACTCAGCGCAGAATTCACCGCAGAACTCAGTTGGGAAGAAGAAGTCGCGAAAATCACTCGGGATATAGCTCCGAAGGGAACCGTCGCCTCCCGCGGAGCCGCTGTCAACCGAGCGCGTGCAAGGCGACCCCGAACGGGGACCATTTCGGGTATGCTCGTACGGATTTTGCGCGGGGCTCGGCAACGGGCTTCGAGTGAAATCGCCGCCCGCCATTTCGACATCGCCCGCCGTTCGACATCGCAACGCCCTCCGCCTCTTGACCCGCGCCCGGCCCACCGGTCGCAGGGGGACGGTCTAACAGACCGACGACGCCCATGCCTCGCCGCGAAGACATCCACACGATCCTCATCATCGGTTCCGGCCCCATCGTCATTGGTCAGGGCTGCGAGTTCGATTACTCCGGCACGCAAGCGTGCAAGAGCCTTCGCGAAGAGGGCTATCGCATTGTCCTCGTGAACTCGAATCCCGCGACGATCATGACGGATCCTGCGTTCAGCGATCGAACGTACATCGAGCCGATCACCGCGGAAGCCGTCGAGAAAATCATCATTCGCGAGAAGGAACTTGGCACGCCAATCGACGCACTCTTGCCGACGCTCGGTGGGCAAACCGCACTCAACTGCGCGTGCAAGTTGTTCGACGATGGCATCCTGCAAAAGCACGGCGTCGAAATGATCGGTGCGGATCGCCGCGTGATTCACCGCGCAGAAGATCGCGAAGAATTCCGCCGCATCGTTGAGGACCTTGGACTGCGCCAACCGAAGGCAAAGACCGTCACCAATCTCGAAGATGCCCGCGCATTTCTCGAGGAAATCGGCCTTCCTGCGATCATTCGCCCCGCGTTCACGCTTGGCGGAACGGGCGGCGGAATCGCGTACAACCGCGAGGAATTCGACGACATCATTCGCCGCGGTCTTGCGGCAAGCATGATCGGGCAAGTGCTCATCGATCAATCGGTGCTTGGTTGGAAGGAGTACGAACTCGAAGTCGTGCGCGATTCGCGCGACAACTGCATCATCGTGTGCGGCATCGAGAACATCGACGCGATGGGTGTTCACACGGGTGATTCCGTCACCGTCGCGCCCATCATGACGCTCACCGACAAGGAATATCAGCGCATGCGCGACGCAGCTTTCGCAATCATGCGCGCCGTCGGCGTGAATTGCGGCGGTTCGAACGTGCAGTTCGGCGTCGATCCAAAGACTGGCGAGATGGTTGTCATCGAAATGAATCCGCGCGTTTCGCGGAGTTCTGCGCTCGCGTCGAAGGCCACGGGCTTTCCGATTGCGAAAATCGCGGCAAAACTCGCGGTCGGCTACACGCTCGACGAACTTCGCAACGACATCACGGGTTCGACAAGCGCGTGCTTCGAGCCGTCGATCGATTACGTCGTCGTGAAGATTCCACGCTGGACGTTCGAGAAATTCCCTGAAGCCGACGAAACGCTCACGACGCAAATGAAGTCGGTGGGCGAAGCGATGTCGATCGGTCGAACCTTCAAAGAAGCGTTCCAGAAGGCCATTCGCTCGATGGAAGTGAAGCGCTTTGGCTTCGGTCTTGATCGAAACGACAAATGGCTCGCGGCGCAGCGCGCAACCGCCGCGGATCTCGCGAAGGGCGTGCAAATCGCCGACCGTTCCACCGCAGAATGGCCGATTCCGGAAGACAAATTGACGCGCAAACTCGCGGTTCCATCGCAAGGTCGCCTGTACTACGTTCGGTATGCGCTCAAGATGGGTTGGGGCATCGAGCGCGTGCACGAGCTCTCGAAAATCGATCCGTGGTTCCTCGCAGAATTCGAGCAACTCGTACGTTTCGAAGACACACTCGCGTCGTTCAAGCGGCTCGAAGATCTTCCGCGCGAAACGCTCTTCGAAGCGAAGCGACTCGGCTACTCCGACGCGCAGTTGGCGAATCTCTACCTCGGCCGCATCGCGCCCGAAACGATTCTCGCCGTGCGCGCCCATCGCAAATCGCAGGGAATTGAGCCTGTCTACAAACTCGTCGACACTTGCGCCGCCGAGTTTGAAGCGGTGACGCCGTACTACTACTCGACGTATGAAGCGCCATTCACGCTCGATGGAAAGCCCGTTTTCGACGACGAAATTCGCGTGACCGATCGCGAGAAGATTGTCATTCTCGGCGGCGGACCGAATCGCATCGGGCAGGGCATCGAGTTTGACTACTGCTGCTGCCAAGCAGCGTTTGCCGCGGAAAATATGGGTTTCGAGAGTGTGATGATCAACTCGAATCCCGAAACCGTGTCGACGGATTACGACACGAGCGATTTACTTTTCTTCGAGCCACTCACGCTTGAAGACGTGCTCAACGTCATTGAACGACTCAACGGCGGTGGCATTGAGCGCTCCGATCGCTCGGGCAAAGTTGTCGGCGCGATTGTGCAATTTGGTGGGCAAACGCCGCTGAATCTCGCGCACGGGCTCGCGCAAGCGGGCGTGCCGCTTGTTGGTACCGGCCTCGACTCGATCGATCTCGCGGAAGATCGCGATCGTTTCAAAGCGTTGCTGCATGAGATGGGTCTTAAGCAACCACCAAGCGGCATCGCGCGATCGCTTGACGAAGCGATCAGTTGCGCGAATGGCATCGGATACCCAGTCCTTGTGCGCCCGAGTTACGTGCTCGGCGGCCGCGGTATGGAGATTTGCTCCGACGAAGCCGCGCTGCGCACGTACATGACGACGGCTGTCAATGTGAGCGATCTCGCGAACGCGCCGGTTCTCATCGATTGCTTCTTGAATGACGCCACCGAAGTCGATGTCGATGTGGTGGCTGACTTCGAGCCGAGCGAAGGAACACGCGCATCGATGCTCGCACACGATGCCGATGCACCGCGCGCTGTGGTGTGCGGCGTGATGGAGCACATCGAAGAAGCGGGCATTCACTCAGGCGATTCGACCTGCATCGTTCCGCCGTTCTCGCTCGCCCCGAAACTCGTCCAAGAGATTCGCACAACCGCCATGCGCCTCGCAGAGCGCTTGCGTGTGCGCGGCTTGATGAACGTGCAATTCGCCGTGAAAGACGGCGATGTCTACATTCTCGAAGTGAATCCGCGCGCATCGCGCACCTCGCCATTTGTCGGCAAGGCAAAGGGCGTGGCGTGGCCGTTCATCGCCGCGCAAGTGATGATGGGCCGTTCACTCACGCGACTCGGCACGAAGGAGATTCCCGATACGGGCTTCTACGCGGTGAAAGAGTCGGTTTTCCCGTTCGCAAAGTTCCCTGGCGTTGATGTGGTGCTCGGACCCGAAATGCGTTCGACCGGCGAAGTCATGGGCGCCGATCGTTCGCTGCCGATTGCGTTTGCCAAAGCGCAAATGGCGGCGGGTGTCAAACTTCCAACGGCTGGCAACGTCTTCCTCTCGGTCCGTGACGGCGACAAAGACGAAGCGATCGAAATCGCGCGCGACCTGAAGTCGATGGGCTTCGAGGTTTACACCTCGCGCGGCACCGCGGCATTCCTCAAAACGTATTCCATTGAGACGAAGTCGGTGCACAAGTTGAGCGAAGGCGCTCGACCAACGGTGCTCGACTTGATCGCCAACGGCGAGGTTCACCTCATCATCAACACCCCAACCCGCAAGGGCGCGAAGACCGACGAAGGCCGCATTCGCGCAACGGCGGTGCGCGCTGGGATTCCGATGATTACGACGATGTCAGCGGCGAAGGCCACGGTCGATGCGATCGCAGCACTCCGCGCAGGTGCGTGGACGGTGACTGCGATCCAAGACTACTTCCCGCACCTTGCGCGACCGAAGGCGGAACGTCGGGCGGCAGAACTTGTTGGAAGTTGACGGCGGGCAGTCAGTGACGCTGCACGGCCGAAGCGAAGCGGTCGGTGTCGTTGGGTGTTACGCGTGGCCGCATAGAGATCGCGTCGGGAGCTGGCACGACGCGATGCACGACGCGTTGCGTGACGCGGCTTGAGAAACTCGGTCGTCAACCGACACCCCTCAACTGAGACCCCTCAACTGAGACCCCTCAACTGAGACATCGACCGCGAGCGCGCACGAACGGCGCGCTTAGCAGACCCCGCCCGCGGCGCCTTGCGTTCCCGCTTGCCCATTTATTCCGCTTCCGCTGCCTCCGTTCGCGCCGGACGTGCCGCCGCCGGCGACACCAGAACCTGCCGCTCCAGCACTGCCGCCCGCGCCGGCGTTACCAGTGCCACCGACACCTGCAGTACCTCCGCCGCCCGGGGTCGCTCCGTCGCCACCACCGCCGCCGTTTCCTCCCGAGCCTCCGGTGCCGTTGCCGCCAGTTCCGCCATTGCCCCCGTTTCCACCGATTCCAGTGGCGCCGAAGCCGTTTCCGCCATTGCCGCCGTTTCCACCATTGCCGCCGAATGCGAAGCCGCCAAAACCACCGAAGCCCCCGTTGCCACCTGATCCACCGCAACAGTTGGAGCCTCGACGGCCTGATGTTCCTGCTATCCCGGTGGCATCTTCGCCGATCTTCCCGTTGCCGCCGTGTCCGCCGTTCGGCTGTTGGGCCGTACCGTTCTTGCCATTGCCGCCGTTACCACCGCTTCCCGCGACTCTGTTCCCCCCATTGAATCCGTTCGTTCCAGGCTGACCGACACAAGCGGGGGTGGGAGGCGGAGCGGGCGTGATCGAGCACGGATCGATGATCTCGCCAGCCTCACCCCCGTCGCCTCCATCCATTTCCGAGGCGGTGTAGCCATCAATACCGTGGCCGCCGCGACCTCCATCGCCCGACTTCATGATCGAAGCTTCATCCATGGAGACGGCAGGACAGCCGGAGAAGACGATGCTTCCACCCGCGCCGCCATCTCCTGAGCGGCCTCCGTTTCCCCCGTCGCCCGCCGTGATGTTCGCTCCGATCAACTCGATGAGCCCCGCGTTGAATGTGATATCGCCGGCGTCTTGACCTCGACCATTGATGGCCTTTGAGTGTGTGCCGTTTGCGGTCGAAACACCGCCTCGAATTCGGATCACGGGCGCCGTGATCTCGATGGACGCACCTTCGTAACCTTCAAGTTGTCCGTCGATCGTTACAGGTCCACTGGAGACGATGCGGAGACCTCCGGTTGCGAGCACTCGGTCGCCCGCCGCGACGGTCAACGAGGCAATATCCCAACGGCCCGACTTTGTGGTGTCGGCTCCTTCTGCAGCCTCGGGACATGCGAGCAGCGCATGTGCGCACATGGCGCACGCGAAAAGCGTCTTGCCGCGAGAAACGAGATTGAGGTTGGCAAGGTTCATGAACGGATTCTAACCAAGCATGTGCAATTGTCAATACATGAATCTGATAGAAAAATTTCGAACCTGCGTGGTCTTGCAGCGCGTGCAGTGTGCGACCGTCGATCGTGCGAGAGAGGTCTTCGAATCATCGAGTTGCGACGTAGTTCGGTGCGCTTGCACACCTCGGTGCGGATCACGGCGCTTCCCACGTGCCCTGAACCCCACGCTACACTCCGCGCCCTATGCTCGCGGGTCTCAACCTCCAGCTCACGCCGGAAGTCGTCCAACTCCTCGTCAACGTCGGTCTCATCGTCGCGATGGTCCACGTGATCTTGGTTGGCTGTGCGTACGCCATTATGCTCGAGCGCAAGCTCAGCGCGTGGATGCAGGACCGCATCGGTCCGAACCGCGTCGGACCGCAAGGGCTCCTTCAGTCCATCGCCGACGGCATCAAGTTCATGATGAAGGAGGACTACAACCCGACCGGCGTCGACAAGGCGCTCTTCTTCTTGGCCCCCGGCTTCATCGTCGCGCCCGCAATCATGGGCTTCGTCGTGATTCCATGGGCTGGGCAGATCGACCTGACTGGCCTCGTCCAATGGCTCGGCGTTGCGGTGAATGGCGCGACCTATCCCGTGCGTCTGATCGGCGCCGACATCAACATCGGTGTTGTGTATCTCCTCGCGACCGCCGCGGTTGGCGTTTACGGTGTCAGCCTCGGCGGTTGGGCGAGCAACAACAAGTGGTCGTTCCTCGGTGGCTTGCGCGCCAGTGCGCAGATGATTTCTTACGAAATCCCAATGGGTTTGGCGCTTCTCTGCGTCGTGCTTGCGGCCGGCACGTTCGCGCCGTACGCGATCGTCGAGCAACAACTCAGCGGTCAGTGGAACCTCGTCCAACAGCCGCTCGCAGCCGTCATCTTCTATACCTGCTTGCTCGCGGAAGCGAACCGCGCGCCGTTTGACTTGGCAGAAGCCGAAAGCGAACTCATCGGTGGCTACCACACCGAATATTCCTCGATGAAGTTCGCGCTGTTCTTCCTCGGTGAGTACTTCCACATCGTGACGGGCTCGGCGTTCTTCGTCGTGCTCTTCTTGGGCGGTTGGTCGGTGAATCCGTTCACGGGTCTCGATCTCCCCGTTGAAGGCGGCCCGCTTCTGATGCTCGCACAGATTGCGGTCGTACTTGGCAAGGTTGTTCTGATGGTCTCGCTGACGATGGCGATTCGTTGGACGGTCCCGCGCTTCCGTTTCGATCAACTCATGCGCCTTTCGTGGGAAGGCATGATTCCGATGTCGCTCATCCTCCTCCTCATGGTGTCGTTCTTCGTCTACTTCGACGCGACCGGCTTCCTCTGGGCGGGCTCGCTCGGCGCGATGGTGCTGATCTACTTCCTCTCGCCGATTATGAGCAGCCATGTCGAAGCGAATCAACGCATTCGCATGATCGGTAGCCGCTTCAGCCCCCTCGTTGAAGATGGAACGGGCCTCGCTGGTCGGCCGGGTGTCGCGCTCGATGACCGCGCGATTCCTGATCCACGCCAAGGCCTGATGTCGCAGCACTGACGCGCAGTACTGCGGGTTCGCGGTCCAACCCGATGATCCAGTCGCTCCTCGGACTTCTTTCACTCGGGTTCGCGACGCGCTTTCGCGTCGGGGGCGCGTATTGGAAGTGGCGCAAAGAGACGGCGTTTGGCGCCGACGAATCGAAGTGGCCGTCGGCGGCGGAGCGTCGCCATGCGATGCTCGACTACGCACGCTGGGCGTGGCGTATGCGCAAGCATGTCAGATGAGCGCTCGCGACTCGCTTCGCTTTCGCTCGCTGTGGCGTGGATGACGTTGGACGTCGCCGAAGGCGGAGCGCAGCGGAGCCTGAGCAGTTGACGCGGGCGTCGCTCATCGTCTCGTGTGGCACGACCCCCTTGCGAAGCAAGAGGTAGTGGCTTGACTTGAAGGTGTCCACGACGCGTCAGGCGAACTCTGTTGAATTCGGCGCATGAACCAAGCGTCGCCATCACCAGAGGTGATGCCACACGAGACGCGCAGCGTTGCCGGGCGTCATCCTCTCG
>JBJOHQ010000191.1:0-8646 GCA_046047595.1 Planctomycetota bacterium
TCGGCGTGGCGATCGCCCAGATCGGTCCAAGCAGTGACCCACGCCAGCGCGCAGCGAGATCGCGTCGCGCCAGACGCGCAATCAGCCGCCGATGCCGCCAAAGACTGGCGAAGGGATTGAGGTTCGTCGCGTATGGCGACAGCGCCGCGTGCATGAAGCGAGTGTACCAGTGCGCGGAGAGCCATTGCTCGGCAAAGCTCACGCACGCTCGACCCATCGAGCGATCACCGTGGCGTCATCGCGGCTTCACCGTGGCATCATCGTGGCTTCGCCGTTCCGTCATCGCACGATCAACGCACGATCACGGATCAACCATCGACCACACGGGGCCAGCATTGCGAATGAACCCCGTCGATGTACGCGAGAGTCCGTTCATCAGCCAGCCATGCACGTCGCCATTGAGTGCGTTGCGCCAGACGATATCGCGGCGGCCGTCGCCATCGAGATCACGCAATGTTTCCACGCGCCATTGCGGTGCGATGTACGGGTGCACGGTCGCCGACCCGGTACGCGTCGCGCCGTTCATCAGCCAGCCTGCCACGGAGCCCGAAGTGTGGCGCCACACGATGTCGGCCTTCGTATCGCCGTCGAGATCGCCGATCGCGCCAACGGTCCACGCGAGCGGAATGTTCTGGTTGATCCCTGCGAGGGCACCCTGCGAGCGAATGGAAAGACCATCGAGAAGCCACATGCGTGGCGAGCCCGTCGACGTGCGCCAAAGAATGTCGCGCAGGCCGTCGCCGTCAAAATCGCCCAAACCCTGCGCGGTCAATCCGCTCGAGTTTCCGAGTGAACCAACGGCCAACCGCATCGGCCCGTCCATCAACCATGCTTCGACGCTGCCGTTCGATGAATTGCGCAAGATGATGTCGCCGCGTGCGTCGCCCGAAATGTCGCCGATACCGATGACGGTCCAATTCGAGCCAATCGGGCCCGAAACCTGCACTTCTTGCAAGAGCGTGGCGTTCTCAAGCAGCCACGTGTGCAACCGTCCGGTGTTCACATCGCGCCACAAAACGTCGGCAGTTCCATTGCCGTCGAGATCGCCCGTTGCTTCGCATCGCCAACCGGAAGGCACTTGACCGCCCAAGTTGACACCGGCCTTGCGCGTGAGACCTTGCATCAGCCACGTCGCGACCAAACGCGAATTCGGATTGACGAAAATGACGTCGCTGCACACATCGTTGTCGATCTTGTCATCGACGTACGGGGCGCCGAGCCCGGACCCGAAGTAGAAGTTCTTCGCGTGAGACGCGAAATCCAGCGCGCCGCTGTTCGCGTAGCCAATGGTCGCCGAGAACTCAAGGCGCAGGCCAGGCTGATAGTCGGCCGCACGGACGACGAACTGACCGAGGAAGACGCGATGCTCCGCGCCCGCGAGTCCGTAGGAGTTTGTTGGAGGAAGGTTGTACCAACCCGCGCTTTCAATCGCAGAGTTGGTCGTAAACGTCGCGTCGTCGAAATCCGGATCTGCGACGGTGCCGTTGAGGAAGTCACCTTGGCGCGCACCGATGGTGACGTAGGTATCGAAAACCCACTGTTCACCCGGCGGAAGAAATCCCATCGGGAGCATGCTCGCTGGGTACTCCTCGATCGGATCACTCGCTTGCAGGAGCTGCACCTTCGAACCTTCGAATCCCGCTCGTCCGACCGCAGCCTGCACATCGAAGATGTTCAGCAGCCGATCGGTTGAGTCATCGAACAGCGCGTACACCTCAAGCACGTGATATGTGTCGAGATCGCCTTCGACCACCGACGAGGTACTCGCGAAGCCGAGGAAATCAGCTTGCGAAGTTTGAGCGATCGCGCCAGAGAGCGACAGAGAGAGAATCGTTGCGGTGGTGACGTGGCCGCGCATAGGACGAGGGCTTCCTTCCGTGCTGCGAAAGTGCAGTTGTGGAAGGCATCGGCGGTGTGCGGGGTTCGATTGATGCACACTGCGCGGTCTATGCGCTTTCGTCCGCGGGAAGGCACCCCATGACGGCCGTGTGATCTACGCAGGCGAGACCGATATGAACAGCGCCCCGGAAATCCGAGGCGCTGCATTTGGGTGCCATGTTGAGCGGTCTCTCAGGGTGCTTTAGTCCGCAGAAACCGCGACTTCTTGCACCTGTCCGGTCGAAGAAACGACTTCGACTTTCCATTCTGGTCCGCTGTCTTCGTTCTCAAGTTCAACCGAGTGGGCCGACCACCCTGGACGCGACGCGAGCACCTGCGTGATCGCGACCGACGGCGAGACATTCACCGAGCTGAGAATCGCGATCGCGTCTTCGTAATCCTCAAGTTGCGCGGCGGAAGGTGTCCATGTGAAGGTCGAAGCAATGGCGAGCGTCGAGGCGTTCACCAAGACGCGCGTGAACTGACCCGTGACACCATTCCACTGAAGGACTTCGAGGTAGTCGGTCGAACCTTCGCGCTCCGCTTCGGCTTCGAGGACTGGCAGCGTCGACGAAGACATCGCTGCGTTGAGCGCATTCACAAACGTCGCGCCTGACACGGTGTCGTCGCCACCGCCACCCGAGGATCCACCGTTGTCATCATCATCGTCACTGCCGCCGCGGTCGTCATTCCAGTCATCACCGTTGTCGTCGTCGTTGTTGTCGTCATCGCCGTTGCCGTCATAGCCGCGATCGTCGTTGTAGTCGTCGTCGCTCAAGATGCTCCAAGTCGATGCCGCGTTGCGAACAAAGCCAGTCGACGATCTCGTGAAACCACTCATAAGCCACGCGTGCACAGCACCAGTGGTTTTGTTACGCCAGACGACGTCATCGTCGCCGTCGCCGTCCAGATCGTTCATCGATTCGACACGCCACTGGAGGCCAATCGTCGCGGCAATCGCTCCAGTCGATCCAACGCTTGCACCGTTCATCATCCAGCCTTGAACCGCGCCAGTCGTTTTGTTGCGCCAGACGAGGTCGTCATCGCCATCGGCATCAAGATCTCCCGTGCCGACGAGAACCCACGCGACCGGCATCGTCGGCGCGCCTGCAATCGCGACGATTGATGTGACCGATCCTGCGCCCATCATCCACGCGCGAACCACGCCGCCGCTATCGCGCCAGAGGATGTCGGTACGGCCATCCGCATCGACGTCGGCAACCGCCAAGAACTCAAGCGCCGTCGCGGTGCCAAGCGTGATTCCTGCGAGTTTCGTCGAGCCACTCATCTGCCAGAGCGTCACTTGGCTTGTCGAAGCACGTCGGAAAAGAATGTCCGCGCGGCCGTCGCCGGAGAAGTCCGCAACCGCAAGCACGCGCCAGTCATAACTCAGTGCATTCGAGAGCATCGCATCGGCCGTCACACCTGCGGTCGACAAGCGCCAAAGCCGCAGCGCACCGTCGCTCTTTCGACGCATGACAACCGCCGTGCGTCCGTCACCGTAGAAATCACCGCAGCCATCGAACTGGAAGCCGCCGCCGTTGGAGGTGGCTGGCGAGTACGCCGTGTCACGCACGAGTCCGTTCATCGACCAGGACGAAACCTTGCCAGCGGTCGGGCTGAACCACACGACGTCGCCGCTCGCGTTGTCATCGATCGACGAACGCACATATTCGAGTTTGTAGTGGAAGGCAGCACCACGCTGCGTGGCAGAATTGGCGGCATCAGGTGCGCCAACCATCACGCGTTCGCCTGCGATCGCAACCGATTGACCGAAGTGACCGTTCGTGTATCCGCTTGTCGAAGCGAGCTTGAAGTTCGTCCGCCACACTTGATCGGTTGAACGACGGAATGTGGTCGCGCTTCCAGCGCCGCTGACGCCACGCACAGTGTCCGAAGGCGCGCCGACGATGAAGCGATCGTCGTACGCCGCGATCGACGCACCGAATTGGTCGCCAGCCGCCGCATCTTCTTGCGTCACGCGCGCGGTTTGTGGCCAGTTGGTGTCGGTCGAACGCGTGAAGATGAATGCCGCGCCCGCGCTCACCGAGCCTGCGAGCGCGTTTGGTGCGCCAACGAATGCCCAATCACCCGCAACTGTTCCGGAGAGGGCAACTGAGGAGCCGAACGAAAGCGCACCCGCTTCCGCTGAGGCGAGTTCGGTGGCGAGTGTCCACGTGCCACTTGAGTTGCGGAAAAGGTGCGCGCGGCCTGCGCCGCCAGACGTTCCCGGCGCACCGACGATCGCGCGCGATGAACGCGTTGCAACGGAAGCGCCGAAACGCGCGTTGGCCGCAGCGCTCGCCGCCATCAACTTCGCTTGTTGCGACCAAGTGTTGCCAGTCGTATTGCGGAAGACATAGGCGGCACCCGCGTCAACCGCTCCCGCGTCTGCGGTTGGCGCACCAACGACAAGCGTGTCGCCCTTGATCGAAACCGACGCACCGAACGCGTCACCATTTGCGCCGTCCGACGCTGTGACTTTCGCGACTTGGCTCCACGACGCGCCAACCTTTCGGAAGATGTAGACGGCGCCTGTATCCGACGCGCTGCCCGGGCCCGCGGGTGCACCTACAACGGCGATCGAGCCATCAATCGCGGTCGCGGTACCGAATCCGTCACCGGCGGCGCCGTCAGAAGCGCTGATCGTCGCCGCAAGATTCCAAGAATTGCTCGAACCACGCTCAAAGATCGTGGCCGATCCAGCTCCGACGCCTGGAGCACCAAAGACGGCGACGCCGCTTTCAACCGCAGTGCCCGCGCCGAAACGTTGGGACGCCGACAGGGAAGTCGGTGACAGCAAAATCCGTTGGTTTCGCGTGACGGTTTCCTACGCGAGGGCTGGCAGCGCGGTGGTGAGTGCCAACGCCGTGCTCAGGGTCGGGGCGAAGGCGGCGTTTGAGGAGAAGGTGCGTCGAAAGCGGGAGATGCTCGGCATGAGGGCTTCTCTCAGGTGCAGGGTCGGCAGGTTCTTGGCGAGTTCTAGAGTCGCTTTAACGCCCGCGCCAGAATCCGTCAATCGAACTCAATTCTCCGCGTTGGTCAACGCGCCGTGTGTTCGAGTCCAAAAAGAAAACCGCCCCCGCCGGGAGTCGGCGGGGGCGGTGGAGCGCACTAGGTCGATTGCGGAGCCCAACCTAGTGGATGAGTGCGTTCTTACTGAACTGGCGACCACGCGGTGCCAGCGCCGCGGACGAAGCCCGAGCTGTCCTTTGTGAGGCCGTCCATCAGCCAGCCATACACGTCGCCGGAGGTGATGTTCCGCCAGAGGAGGTCGTCGTTTCCGTCGCCGTTGAGATCCGACGTTCCAATGATCGCCCAGTTGTTCGAAACCGAGGTGGTCACCGTTCCGCCGCCAACGCGTGAGAGGCCGTTCATGAACCACGCGGCAACGTTGCCATTGTTCGCGTTGCGCCAGAGCACGTCCGCGCGACCGTCACCGTTGAGGTCGGGCATACCTGCCACGCCCCAGTTGGTGCCGACGAACGTGGTATTCGAAATCTCAGCGTTCGAGGCCACGGTCAGGCCGTTCATCTTCCAACCCACGATGCGATTCGCAGCGGTGCGCCACAGGAGGTCGTCCTTACCGTCGCCATCGAGGTCGCCGATGCCGAGGAACGTGTTCGAACCAGCGTTGCCAATCGTTGCGTTGGAGATCATCGCAAGACCGTTCATGATCCAACCGAGCACTTCACCCGAGCTGCTGTTGCGGAAGAGGCAGTCGCCCTTTCCGTCGCCGTCGATGTCACCAGCAGCGAGGAACTGCCACGAGCTTGAAAGTGCTGGAGCAAGTGCACCTTGTTCGATCACATCGCCCGCGTTCATGAGCCATGCGCTCACGATGCCCGTGGACGGATTCCGCCAAAGGACGTCGGCGCGTTGATCGCCGTTGAGGTCGGTCGAGCCGAGTGCAATGAGGCCGTTGGTTGGATTCTCGTCTGCGTTGGCAGCGGACTCACGGGTGAGCCCGTTCATGAACCAGTACGAAACGCGCGACGAACCAGTGTTGTACCAGCAGACGTCGGCCTTTCCGTCGCCGTTGAAGTCGTCGCGCACGGAAGCTGGCGTCAGCTGTGCTGGAATCGCGTATTGCAGGTGATCGACGCGCACCGGGATCTCTGCGAAGACGCTGATCGCGACGATGCCCGTGGCGTTTGAATAACCGATGAAGGAATCGTCGGTCGCAACGTTGTCGGCACTCAGGATGTTGAACGTCTCTTCAACGGTCGTTCCATCCGCAAGCGCGATGACAAGCTTGATGGGCACGGGGATGACCGCGCCGCTCAAATCTTCAAGACCATTGGCACCAGTGACGACGATGCCCGCCTTGGTCACGGTGCCACCGAGGATCTTCGAAGAGAGTTCAAAGGTTGCGCTGCCCGGCGCAAAGACCGGAACATAGGAACCAAGCGCGAGCGACTTGCCGCCTGCGCCCGAGCCGTCGAGTGATGCGTCATCCGCGTCAACGGACGAGCCATCTTGCTGAGCCGCTGGTCCGATGATCGTCAAGCCTTCACTTGCGATGCTCGCCTCGAAGTCATTGAGGATGGGCGACGACGTCGCGAATGGACTGTTGGTGAGGCTTCGGTAGCCATCAACTCGAATGAAACCGTCGCCAGCGAGTGCAGGCAAGGCTGCGGCTGCGGCGAGTGTGGCGCCGAAAAGAACTTCGCGACGAACGACATGAACGCTCAGAATTCGATTCTTCATTTGTGCATGCTCCCTTTTGCCTACGTCGTAGGCCTCTTCGTTGGCAGCGCGGTGCGCGCCAACTCCCTCGGTCCTGTCGCATCGCTCCCTCCGCGGAGACGACACGACAACTCTCGTTTCGCAGCAACCACATCAGTACTACTGAAGGTGGTGTGATGCGAGACGTGAGATCTTCCCTGATCTCGACGAAAGGCGTTCCCTCGGCGAGCAGGGTACACGATGGATGTTCGCGAGTTCGCGACTCCTTCGTAACTTTTCTAATCTGTCGCCGAATTCATCGAATGCGAGCGCATCGCGCGATGTTGGGTCACTTTTCCTCGAGTGAGGTTGCGCAACCCGCACAACCCGCACAACCCGCACCATTCGCACAACACGTTGAAGTGGCGTCGCTCGTCAAGCCGAGTCGCGATGACGCGTGAGTCCGAGATCGATCATCTTCCGATAAAGCGTTGATCGATCGATTCCCAGCGCGATCGATGCGCGAGTTCGGTTCCAACCGTGTCCCTCGAGTGCGGCGAGGATGGCTTGACGTTCGCGCTCGCGAATCGACGACGCAAGCACTTCGGGTTTCGCACTTGGGCTTTCGAGATTTCCAACGGTGCTGCGCGCGCAGCCGTCCGAAAACGTGGAGCTTGAGAAGTTGGCGGCCCTGCGCGGGTCAACAAGTGTGTGAGGTTCAACGCGTCTTGGGTCAACAAGCGTCTGCGGCTTCACTGAGAGCGGCGCAGATTGAACACGGTCGCGCTGGCCTTCCGGTTTCTCCAAACAAAGCACGCGCTCGGGTAAATCGCCGACATCGATGCGAGCACCCTGACAAAGTATGGTCGCGCGCTCAATCGCGTTCTCAAGCTCGCGCACATTCCCTGGCCAACGATGCGCGCGCATCGCGCTCATCGCTTCGGGTGTGAAGCCGAGAAGCGTGCGGTTCGCGTCCGCACTCTTCATGCGAAGGAAGTGCTCCGCGAGCGACTCGATGTCATCGGGGCGTTCGCGAAGCGGCGGGAGGTCGATCGTGAGCACATGCACGCGGTAGAAGAGGTCCTCGCGGAATCGGCCTTCGCGAACCAGCGCTTCAAGCGGCTGATTCGCCGCAACAATCACGCGCACATCGACATCAATCGATTCTTCACTCCCAACGGGCTCGAACCGCTTCTCTTGCAGAACACGCAACAGTTTCAACTGCATCGCCAGCGGGGCAGAGTTGATTTCATCGAGGAAGATCGTTCCGCCGTGTGCGGCGAGGAAGCGACCTTTCTTGTCCGCGATGGCGCCGGTGAACGCGCCGCGCACATGGCCGAACAACTCACTCTCGAGAAGCGCGTCAGGAATCGAGCCGCATGCGAGTTCGACGAATGGTCGATCGCGGCGATCACTCGCCGCGTGAATTGCGCGCGCGAGCATGCTCTTGCCAGTGCCCGATTCGCCCTCGATCAGAACCGTGGACCGCACGGCTCCGGCGGCATCGGCGAGTTCGAGCGCACGGTGCATCTTCGCGTCTGAGCCGACGATGGCGGAGAGCCCGCTCGAATGGATCGAAGCGCGAGCGTGTTGGCGGCCGCGAAGACCATGGCCTTCGCTGGCCATCGCTGCACGCATTGCTGCGCGTTCGAGCGCTTGCCGCACTTCGTCGCGCACGAATGGCTTTGGGAGCACGTCGGCTGCACCTGCACGAACCCATCGCAGAACTGCGCGAACGGTCACATCGGAGGCGGTCACCAACAGCGCAACGCCGCGATGGCTCGCGTGCAGGCGCTCTGCGAGGATTTCAAGTCGGCCGTCGATGGACTGAGCATCTGCGACAACGACTGCACTCGGCGCGCGCCACGCGAGGTCACACGCGCTGTCGGTGGTTCGGGCGAAGTCGACCTGACACCCAAGATCGCGCGCGGCCGCGGCAAGCGCTTCCGCCGCGTGCGGATCGCTGTCGAGGACAACGACCAACGGCCGCATGGCGGAGTCTTGGTTTGGGGAAATCTGGGCAGGACCTCGATCCGCGGACATGGATGCTTCCTCACGCGACGCGTTGTGACACTCGACACAAGACAAGGGTGGGGGGGT
>JBJOHQ010000192.1:0-2509 GCA_046047595.1 Planctomycetota bacterium
AACCATGTTGAGTCAGGCCGCGAGCCGATGTGGCGCGTGAAAGCTGCGAACGATGGTGGAGCCATCTTCATCCGCATGGCCGAACGGATCGAGCGCATTGACGCGCATGGGACGCTCGCCAAGAGTGTGGCGGACCCAAACGCGGTTGATCTCGCACTCGATGCGACACGAACTCGACTGTTCACCAACAACACCAACGGGTTTATTGAGCGAGATTCCCAAACACTTGAACCGCTCCGAACAGTCGCGGCAAACCCGCCGCTCTCGTCATTTCCGCGAGCAATCGCCGTACTTCCGAACGCCACAACCGTTTTCCTCGGCGATATCAGTGGCCGCCTCACGGCGCTTGACAGCACGACCGGCGCGCAACGATGGTCTTGGAATACCGACAGCCCGCCGGCCGAGATTCGGGGCGTTTGCGTTTCACGCGATGGCACTCGGATCGCGGCAGTAGGTGGACCGCACGTCGCCGTGTTCGACGCTGCGACTGGCACACTGCTTTGGCATCTCAACACAACGGGAAATCAGTTTCGGTCGCCGTGTTTTTCGCATGATGGCCGCGAACTACTCGCGGCGAACTACGCAGAGAACGTCGATCGCTTCGATGCTTCGAACGGCCAATTGCTTGGAGGCGCCACGGGAGTTTTCAGTCAAGTGTGGGCAACCGCCGCTGACCCGAGTGGTCGCGGATTCGCAGCGGGCGGATTGAGCGCACGCGTCGAGATTTTCCCGCGTGAAGCGTCGAGTGAACCTCCATGCATCGTGGTGGATGGTAGTTCGGTACGAAGTATCGCCTTTGATTCACAGAACAGTACAGGGCCACTCTTCGCATCAACCGCGAACGGTAAGTTGTTTGCCATCGATCGCACAACTTTCACGTCGCGCGCTCTTGAGACCCAAGAGGACATCGAGGACATTCGCGCGATTCGCGTCAACGGTCTGGGCGAACTCGTGGTCGCGTATCAAGGTGGCGTCGCTTGGCTTGGACAGGACGGCGCGGTGCATGCGACGGTCCAACTCGATGAATCTGCGCGCGAAATCACAGTCGTTGACGATTCACGTGCCATCGTCATTTGTGATGGAAACGACGTGGGAAGAGTCGCGATGCTCGTACAGCGCCCGCACAATCCATCGACGGACCTTGAAGGTGTCCAACAGGATTCGGTCGTGTGGCAACTTCCACAGCGCGGTCAGAAATGTGGCTGTGCTTCGCCGACAGCCTTCAAGAACACCTTCTATGTTCCAAGTGGGTACGGCCAAACCGCGCTCGTACTTCGGCTGCCCTCAGAGAATTCATCCGATGTTGCTGCCCGCGCAAAGGGTGTCGTGGTCGAACCACTTTCCGATCAACCTGAACATCCCATCTGTGCCGCCCTCTCGCCTGATCACAAAACGCTCGCCATCGGATGCGCGATGAATTCTGGCGAATTGGTGCTCGCTGATCCGGTGACCTTCAAAGTACGCGCACTCTTGGCAAACCACCGCGGAGGCGTTCGCGCGCTGGCTTGGAGCCCCGATGGAACGCGCATCGCAAGTGCTGCGGTCGATGACACATTGCGAATCTGGGATGTCGAATACATTCGCGAGGTTCTTGTCGCGTGGCGGGGTGAGATCAATGATCTCGCATGGCACAACGATGGAACGCTTTGGGTCGCGTGTTCCGACGGAAAAGTAAGGGGATTTTGCATTCGCTCGCCGTGAGGTCAATGCGAAACGAGCAGCGTGTACCTGACGCGTAGAACGCTCGTCGCGCGGGTGAACGACCTACTCTCCGCACGGCCCCCACGCGCTTAACACTGCGGCGAGATCTTGCGCGTCGATCGTGCCGTCGCCGTTCGCGTCGGCGCGCGGGTAGTCCTTGGGCGCCGAGCCCCAGCGCGCGAGCACGATCGCGAGGTCGATTGCATCAACACTTCCATTCGTGTCCGCGTCACCTGCACACGGGCACGGAACCCCCGCCTCGCAGCAATCGGGAATGTTGTTGGAGTTCACGTCCGGCAGAGTGCCGTCGAGACACTGACCGTAGTCGACGACGCCGTCGCCATTACAGTCGGCGGACCATTCATAGATGGCGCTGCGAAGCCCATAGCCTGACTCTGGTAGATCGTTCCAGCGTCGGATGAAATCGATGTAGTGCAATCGATTCTCGTCAACCGCCGAGCCTTTCCCGCCGTTGTTCGGAAACGTCTCATCAGGCCCGACGTAATCCCACGTCTCGCCGGTGACCCACTCCCACTGCCCTATCGGCTCGCCGGTTCGCGGAATCTGTCGTCCACCGAGCCAAGGTCCAAAGTATCCCGTCCATGCGGCTGGCGTATCGGCCAACGCGAAGACAAAGACGTCTTCGGGTTCCGAAAGAACAGTCGCAAGATGGGCACCTAGCCCACTCGCGGCTGACTGCGCGGCACTCCAACTCACGGCCCCATTCGCGATCACAAGCGCATACCAATGCCCATTTCCACCTTCACTCACCTTCCACTCGATCGCGCGCCCATCGGCCTGCGCGTGC
>JBJOHQ010000193.1:0-3028 GCA_046047595.1 Planctomycetota bacterium
GACATGATGGCCTTCGTCACGACGCGCTTTCACACGCGCGGCGCAGCGAGTAATCCGCGTCGGATCTCCGACGGACGTGCCACCGAACTTCTGAACAAACGTCGCCATAGTTGCATCCCTGCATGGCTCGAGCGGGTTCGCTTCGACCATGGGAAATCTAGCGCGTTTTCGGACTCACGGGAAGTGCACGAAACTCGTGTTGCCGCTGAAGCCGCTGCTCAAGCCGCGGCTCAAGTCTCAACTCAAGTCTCAACTCAAGCAGCCGATGGGACCGCTGCTGAAACCCCCGCCGAAACCACGCGCGGAAACCACAGCGGAGTGATCGACTCAGGTTTCCGCGGTAGCCAAGCGGTCGCGCTCTGAGCGTTCGGCACGCTTGCGCGCGCTCTCGTCGAGAATCTTCTTCCGCATGCGAATCGATTGCGGAGTGACCTCCACAAGCTCGTCCGACTCGATGTACTCGAGTGCCGCTTCGAGCGAGTAATCGCGCGCGCCGCGAAGGACGACGGTCTGATCTTTGCTCGTTTCACGGAAGTTCGTGAGCGGCTTCATGCGGGTGATGTTGATGACGAGATCGTTGTCGCGATTGTGCTCGCCGACGATCTGGCCCGTGTAGACCTGATCGCCAGGCTTCACGCACATGACACCGCGATCGGAAAGACCTTCGATGGCGTAAGCCGTCACGCGGCCACCTTCAAGCGCCAGCATCACACCGTTCTTCCGCATGGCTGCCGTGCCGCGGCCCGGCTTGTAGCACGAGAAGGTGTGGTGCATGATCGCTTCGCCGCCGGATGCGTTGAGAATGCGCGTGCGCAGGCCGATGAGCCCGCGCGCCGGGATTTCCGCTTCGACGTGCATACGACCTGCGCGCTCTTCCATCTTGAGGATTTCCGCGCCACGCGAGCCGAGGAGTTCCAAACTTGGTCCGAGGCCCGTCGCGCCAACGTCGAGCGACAAGCGCTCGTATGGTTCGCACTTCACGCCGTCGATTTCACGCTCGATGACTTCAGGCTTGCCGACGGTGAGTTCGAAACCCTCGCGGCGCATGTTCTCGAGGAGCACGCCGAGGTGGAGAAGACCGCGGCCGGAAACGTGGAACTCGTCGGCGGTATCACCAGGCGACACGCGGAGCGCGACGTTCGTTTCGAGTTCGCGTTCGAGCCGTTCCGCAATCTGGCGACTCGTGACAAACTTGCCTTCCTTGCCGCCGAATGGTCCGTCGTTGATACGGAACACCATGTGCAGCGTTGGTTCGTCGACCTTGACGCGCGGCATCGGATCGATGTGGTCGGGATCGCAAATCGTGTCGCCGAGATCGATCTTGCCGAGTCCTTCGACCGCGCAGAGATCGCCCGCGAGAATTTCATCGGCCTCACGCTTGCCGAGGCCTTCGAAGCGATTCACCTTAAGAATGCGCGCTTTGCGGGTCGAACCGTCGGCGCAGCAAATGGCGACTTGCGTGCCGCCCTTGATCTTGCCGCGGAACACGCGACCGCGGGCGATACGACCGACGTAGTCGCTCCACTCGAGGCTCGTCACGAGCATCTGGAGCGGACCGGTTTCATCGGCAGTCGGCGCAGGCACACGCTCGACGATTTCTTGGAAGAGTTCGTCGACGCCCTTGTCGCGGACATCGATTGCGCGCGAAGCCCAACCGTCACGGCCGGACGCGTAGATGATTGGGAAGTCAAGCGCGTGATCGTCCGCGCCGAGATCGACGAGAAGATCAAACACCTCGTTGACGACGCCTTGAATACGAGCCTCGGGACGATCGCACTTGTTGATGACGACGATGGGCTTCAAGCCGAGCTCAAGCGCCTTCGAAAGCACGAAGCGCGTTTGCGGCATCGGACCTTCGAGCGCATCGACGAGGAGCAAGCAGCCGTCTGCCATGCGAAGCACGCGCTCAACTTCACCACCGAAGTCGGCGTGGCCAGGCGTATCGAGAATGTTGACGCGATAGACCTCGCCGCGGCGCTTTCCTTCGCGAATCGTGTAGGTCACAGCGCAGTTCTTCGCGAGAATGGTGATGCCGCGTTCGCGTTCAAGCGGATTGGAATCCATGATGCAGACGTCACCGGCTTCGCCGAGTTTGACGACGCCGGATTGAGAAAGCATGGCGTCGACGAGCGTGGTTTTGCCGTGGTCGACGTGCGCGATGATCGCGATATTGCGGAGGTTCGGATCGGCCATATGAGATTCGCTGAGGGGAAACGGAAGAGTGTAGCAGACTCCCCCGCTGTTCCCAACAGCGTTCTCAGTGATCGTCGGCGAAAGTCAACAATCGATCACTCGCCCATCGAGAAATCTCCGATGGGCCGCATGCGCGCCGCGTGTGGAGCGTGTTTAGATCCCGTAGAGCGGACGGAGTTTGCCTTCAAGATGGCGCATCAACGGTTCCGCGGAAAGCGGTTTGCCCGTGACTCGTTGCACGAGTTCGGCTGGGCTGTAGCGCTTTCCGTGCATGTGGATGTTGCGATTCAGCCACGTCTTCAACCCCGTGAACTCGCCACGCGAGAAACCATCAACGAGGCCAGGCATCTCGGCGCACGCCGCTTCAAAGAACTGGGACGCGTACAAGTTTCCGAGGGTGTACGTCGGGAAGTAACCCATCGCGCCCATCGACCAGTGGATGTCCTGCAAGCAGCCGCGTCGATCATCTGGAACATCAAGACCGAGCAGTTCCTTATAGAGGCGATTCCACACCGACGGAATACCCGCGACTTCGAGGCTTCCGCCAATCACTGCGCGCTCAATCTCGAATCGCACCATGACGTGCAGGTTGTAGGTCGCTTCGTCGGCTTCCACGCGAATGAAACCTGGCTCGACCACATTCGCGGCACCGTAGAGTTCGTCGAGCGAGTAACGCTCAACGCCGCTGCCAACGATGCGCGTCATCTCTGGCGCAAGCCACTGCCAAAACGCGCGGCTACGACCAACCTGATTCTCCCACATGCGGCTTTGGCTTTCGTGGATACCAAGTGACACGCTCTCGCCGAGCGGCGTACCGATCCGCGCGAATGGCAAG
>JBJOHQ010000194.1:0-6704 GCA_046047595.1 Planctomycetota bacterium
GCCCCGATTCCCGACGGCACACTCGGCCTCATCGTCGTCGACGAGGAACACGAGCCTGGCTACAAGCAGGACTCCGCGCCGCGCTACCACGGCCGCGACGCCGCGATTCGCCGCGCGCAAATTGCGAAATGCCCGATCGTCCTCGGCTCGGCGACGCCAAGCCTCGAGAGTTGGATGAACGCGGTCGAGCGCAAGATTTCGACGCTGCATCGCCTCACGAAACGGGCGCCCGGCCTCAATGTTCCGAAGGTCGCGGTTGTCGATTTCGGCGCCGAACGCCGACTCGTAAACGAGAAACGCCCGAGCCTGATCGGCGCGACCCTGCGCGATGCGATGCGCGTCACCCTCGCCGACGGCGGGCAAGTTCTCCTCCTCCTCAACCGCCGCGGCTATGCGAACTACATCGCCTGCACCGATCCGCGCTGCGACTGGATGCTCACCTGCACCGAATGCGACGCAGGCATGGTCTGCCACGTCGACGGCGCGGGCGAAATCCGCCGTCGGTATGTGCGCTGCCACCACTGCCTCGCCGAGCAGATGCTCCCGCAAAAATGCCCCGATTGCGGCAAGCCTGTGACGGTGTTTGGCCTCGGCACCCAGCGCGTCGAAGAGGAACTCACGCGCACGTTTCCGAGCCTCATCGAGGGCGAAACGCTGCTGCGCGTCGACAGCGACACGATGCAGACCGCCGCGCATTTCCACGACGCGCTCGAACGATTCGGTCGCGGCGATGTGCGCGTCTTGATGGGCACGCAGATGATCGCGAAGGGGCTTGATTTCCCGAACGTGCGGCTCGTCGGCGTGATTTCCGCCGATACCGCGCTCGCGCTTCCCGACTTCCGCGCCGCCGAACGCACCTTCCAACTCGTTTCGCAAGTCTCGGGTCGCGCGGGCCGCGGCGAGAAACCCGGCCGCGCGATCATCCAGAGTTTCGAGCCAGACACACCCGCGATTCGGCTCGCCGCGAGCCACGAGTTCGAGCGCTTCGCCGCGCAGGAACTCGAAGATCGCAAGCAGTTTGGGCTGCCGCCCTACCGCCGACTCGCACGGCTGATCTTGCGGCACCCTGGCGAAACCGAGTGCGCCAACCGCTCCGCCCAACTCGCGGACGCGCTGCGCTCGTTCTCGGGCGCGGTCGAGGTGCGCGGCCCGTCGATTTGCCCGATCGCGCGAATCGCCGGCAAGTACCGCCGCCAGATCGAACTCACCGCCGACAGCGCCGCGGAAATCTCGCGCGTTTTGGCGGAGGCCCGTTCGCGCGGGCTCCTCAAACTTGGCGAAGAACTCGCCGTCGACGTCGACCCGATCAGCGCAGTCTAATGCGGCAGCGCGGGCTGAAAAAACGCGCCCTTTCTCGTAGAATCGCCCCACTTCGCGCCGCCCACGGCGCGTTGCCGCACGTCGACTGGTTCTTGCGAGGCTTCGCGAGGCCAGAGGTGATGAAACTGGAGTTCAAGCGATGGCCCACACGGGTGCCAGCACGGATGGTTCCTTCCCCCCCGCACCTCAGTCGGTCAACGGCTGGCAGTCGGACTACGTCGAGTCACTTTTCGCGCAGTTCCAAGCCAACCCCGACTCAGTTCCGAGCGAGTGGAAGAACTTCTTCCGCGGATTCGAACTCGGCCTCTCGAAAGAGGCGAGCGCACCCGCTGCCAGTTCGACCAACGTTGCAGCGGTTGATCGCAACGTTTCTCTTTCGACGGCTCAACACGCGTCGACTCCCGAGGCATCGGCCGCAGCCGCGACCGCTCAACGCAAGGTGGATGAGCTCATCCATCGCTACCGCACCTTCGGCCACCTCGCGACGCAACTCGATCCGCTCGGCACCACGCGCCCGTTCCCCGAGATGCTGACGCTTGAAGCAGTCGGCCTCGGCGACGACGCGCTCTCGCGTGCATTCGATCCAGGCACGCTGCCACTCGACAATCCATCGACGCTCGGCGAAATCGTCTCTTGCCTCGAACAAACCTACTGCGGCTCGATGGGCGTTGAGTTCATGCATATCGCATGCCCCGAGCGCCGCGCATGGCTTGCGAAGCGCCTCGAAGGTACGCGCAATCGCCCGCAATTCTCGGCTGATCAGAAGAAGCGCATCCTCTCGAAGCTTCTCGAAGCAGACAGCTTCGAGAACTTCCTCGCGAATCGCTACGTCGGCAAGAAGCGCTTCGGTCTCGAAGGCGGCGAGTCGCTCATCCCGATGCTTGATGCGGTGCTCGAAACGGGTCCCGCGCTCGGCGTGCAGGAATTCACATTCGGCATGGCGCACCGCGGCCGCTTGAATGTGCTTGCGAACATCATCGGCAAGAACTTGCAGCAAATCTTCACCGAGTTTGACGAGGCGTGGACGGCTGCGTTCGCGTCGGGCGGCGGCGACGTGAAGTACCACATGGGTTACTCGAACGAGCACTCGACTTCGACGGGGCAGAAACTCCGCGTCGTGCTTGCCGCGAATCCATCGCACCTTGAGTTCGTGAACTCCGTCGTGATGGGCCGTTGCCGCGGAAAACAGCGCCTTTTGGGCGATGAAGCGCGCAAGGCAGTCGTGCCCGTCATCATCCACGGCGACTCTGCGTTCCCCGGTCAAGGCATCGTCGCTGAGTGTTTCAACATGATGCTCCTCGACGGCTACACCGTCGGCGGAACGATCCACTTCATCGTGAACAACCAAGTTGGTTTCACCACGAATCCGCGCGACACCTTCGGCGGCCAATACGGCACCGACCTCGCGAAGGGTTACGAGTGCCCAATCATCCACGTCAATGGCGACGACGCCGAAGCGTGCGCGTGGGCCGCGAAACTCGCGATCGATTGGCGTCAAACCTTCGGCCACGACATCGTGGTCGACATGTGGTGCTATCGAAAGAGCGGCCACAACGAAACCGACGAGCCAATGTTCACGCAGCCGCTGCTCTACGCGCGCGTGAAGAAGGCGCGTCCAGCGTTCAAGACCTATCGCACGAAACTCACCGCCGAAGGTGTTGTGACCGATGCCGAAGTCGAATCGATGCTCGCCGCGCGCGTCGCTGTGATGGACGAAGCGCAAAGCGCCGCGAAGAAGCAACCGATCGATCCAGTCATCGATCCCTATCGCAATGTTTGGGCTGGCGTGAGCGGGCAATACTCACACGAACCCGTGCAAACGGGCGTCGCACTTGAGAAACTCGATACGCTCGCGAAGACTCTCGCGCAAACTCCCGATCACGCAACGGTGCATAAGACCGTCGCGCGATTGCTCGAAGGTCGCGCGGGCGCAATTGCCTCGGGACAAATCGACTGGGCGCTTGCAGAACTTCTCGCGTACGGATCGCTCCTCGAAGAAGGTCACCCTGTGCGCCTCTCGGGCCAAGATGTCGAGCGCGGCACGTTCAGCCATCGCCACGCGGTGGTGAATTGCCAAGACACGAACGAGGGCTTCTGCTCGCTCAACACGCTCGCTGAGAAGCAAGCGCGATTCTGCGTGCACAACTCGCCGCTCACTGAGAACGCCGTCCTCGGCTTTGAGTATGGCTACTCGCTCGGCGATCCGCGCATGCTCG
Source organism: Planctomycetota bacterium (assembly GCA_046047595.1). Classification (GTDB taxonomy): domain Bacteria; phylum Planctomycetota; class Phycisphaerae; order Phycisphaerales; family SM1A02; genus QWPT01. Next base: position 3,537 of record JBJOHQ010000194.1, read on the forward strand.
TGATTTGGGAAGCGCAATTCGGCGACTTCGCCAACGGCGCGCAAGTCATCATCGATCAGTTCATCGCTTCCGGCGAAGCGAAGTGGAAGCGCTCGACGGGTCTCGTCATGTTGCTTCCGCACGGCTACGAAGGCCAAGGCCCAGAGCACTCAAGCGCACGTCTCGAGCGCTTCTTGCAACTCTGCGCCGACGACAACATGCAGGTCGTTTACCCGACGACCTCGGCGCAAATCTTCCACCTCATTCGCAAGCAGGTGAAGCAAGGCTTCCGCAAGCCACTCATCGTGATGACGCCGAAGTCGATGCTGCGACTCCCTGCCGCAGTGAGCCGCGTCGAAGGCTTCGTGCACGGACACTTCCGCCAAGTGTTGCCTGATGTCGGCATCGCCAAGGGCGGCGAAGACGCCATCAACAAGGTGCTTCTCTGCTCGGGCAAGATCTATCACGAGCTCGCCGCGCAGCGCGAGAAGAGCGGCCAGACCACGACGGCGATCGTGCGACTCGAGCAACTCTTCCCGTTCCCCGATGGCGCGCTCACGAAGGTGCTCGCGATGTACCCGAACGCGAAGAAGTTCGCCTGGGTGCAAGAAGAGCCGCGCAACATGGGCGCGTATCGCTTCGCACAAGCGCAACTGAAGGAACTACTCGCGATCGATGTCGATTACATCGGCCGCACCGACAGCGCGAGCCCTGCGGTTGGCAGCCAGAAGCAACACGCAATTGAGCAAGACAAGATTCTCACCGAAGCGATCGGCGCCGCGAAGGCGGGCGACGGCCCTGCGGGAGGACCTGGCAGCAAGAAGGAAGCGACGCAGAAGTAAGCGACGCAGAGTGACGTACAGCAGAGATTTGAACAACGCTGCGACGGCGCGTCTTGCATGACGCAGGCGATCGCCGCTCGACCGAACGACCGCGAAGACACACGAACTCGGAAAGCAACCGACATGGCAGTCGATATCACCATCCCATCTCCTGGCGAATCCATCACTGAAGTCTCACTGAGCGGCTGGCTCAAGGACGACGGCGCATACGTCGAGAAAGACGAATTGCTCGCGGAGATCGAGTCGGACAAGGCGACGCTTGAACTGCGTGCGCCCGCGTCCGGTGCTTTGAAGATCGTCACCAAGAAGGGTGACGGCATCAAGGTCGGCACGGTGGTTGCGGCGATTGATACCTCGAGTGCAAAGCCGAATGTTGGGGCGGTCGCGCCTGCGGGTGCTCCCGGTGGTGGAGCGGCCGCCACTGCGGTGGCGGCCTCTGGTGCTAGTGCGGGCGCTCCCTCTGGTGGAAGTAAGGTTTCGGGTGTGGCGAAGAAAGTCGCTGCTGAAAAGGGCGTCGATACCGCTGCAATCGCGGGCACTGGCCCGTCGGGTCGCGTGATGAAGGATGACGTTCTCGCGGCCACCACCGCTGCGCCAGCGCCAACCGCTACCGCGCCTGCGCCGAGCTCAACCGAGCCAAAGGTTCGCGTGGCTGCCGCACCCGCGGCTGGATCGCGCGGCGTTCGTCGCGAGAAGATGACAAAGCTTCGTCAGAAGATCGCTGAGCGTCTCGTGCATGCACAGCACACCGCGGCGATGCTCACGACGTTCAACGAGTGCGACATGACCGAAGTCATGCGCCTTCGCACCGAACACAAGGATGCGTTTGAGAAGCGCTTCGGCGTCGGCCTCGGCTTCATGAGTTTCTTCGTGAAGGCGGCGGTGAGCGCGCTGCAGAAGTACCCGCGCGTGAACGCGTACATCGTTGGTCAAGGCGCGGAGATGGAGATTGAGTACCACGATTACTCCGACATCGCCGTCGCGGTTGGTACCGAGAAGGGCCTCGTCGTTCCAGTGCTTCGTAACGCGGAAGCGCTCTCGTTCGCAGGCGTTGAGTCGGCGATCAAGGACTTCGCCCTGGGCGCGAAGGACGGCAAACTGACCGTCGATGAAATGACTGGCGGCACGTTCACGATCTCGAATGGTGGCGTCTATGGCTCGCTCATGTCGACACCGATTCTGAATCCGCCGCAATCGGCGATTCTCGGCATGCACGCGATCAAGAAGCGCGCGGTCGAGGATCCGAAGAACCCTGGTCAAGTTGCGCTGCGCCCAATGATGTACCTCGCGCTCAGCTACGACCACCGCATCATCGATGGTGCCGAGGCGGTCGGCTTCCTCGTCCACATCAAGGACATGATCGAGAAGCCCGAGCGCATGCTGTTCGCCTGACGTCTCGCGACATCCCGCGCAAGACAACCGCGACTGCAAACTGAACCTCAGAAAATCAAAGGCCCCCGCACGACGATCGCGCGGGGGCCTTACTTTCGCAGGAGTGCGCACATCAGCGGATGAGCGCATATGGATTTCAATCGCGGACTTCAATCGAGTGCACGGAGTCACGCCACGCGCATCGCTGCGGCACGCTGAACCTTAGTTCGCGACGGCGATGCCGTTCTTCGTCGCGTTCTTCTTCTCGCCGTACACGAGTTCGCCCGTCTGCGGCACGCCGAGATACTCAAGCGCTTCGTTCATGATTTCCGCAGCGCACGGGCCCGCGAGCGCGCCGCCGCCGGTGACGCCCTTCGACTTGTCGGGATCTTCGATGGTGACGAGGATCGCGAGTTCGGGGTGATCGAACGGCGCACCGAGCAAGAAGCTCGACATGTAACGATCTTGGAAGTAGCCGCCCTTTGGATTCACGAGCTGCGCCGTACCCGACTTTCCGAACGCCGTGTAGCGAAGGATGTTCTTGAGTCGCTTGCCCGTGCCTTCGAGGATGACGTCTTCCATCACCGCGCGCGTTTCCGCGACGATCTTCGGTGAAAGCACAGGCTGCGAACCGCTGAGCGAATCATCGGCAAGCGGCGAGAGCGACAACGGCACCATCGAACCATCGCGGCAGAACGCGGTAAACGCGTGCACAAGTTGCAACGGCGTCACCGCGATGCCTTGACCGAAACTCACCGATGCGAGTGCGCGCGTCTTGTTCGTCCACTCATCTTTCGGCGGAAGAATGCCGCGCGTTTCAGCTTTGAAACCGATGCCGGTTGCGCGATCAAATCCGAACGAGCGCAGACAATCCATCATCTGCTCGTTCGTCATACGCATCGCGACGGTCGCCATGCCAGCGTTCACCGACTTGATGAGGCATTCTCGCCACGTCTTCGTGCCGTAGCTCGAAGAG
>JBJOHQ010000195.1:0-2810 GCA_046047595.1 Planctomycetota bacterium
GCGACGTCTGTTCGCTCCATCGCGTCCGCGATCGCGGTTCGCGCGGCAGTCCCCGAAAGCCCGCGCAACGATGCACGAAAGCGCATGTGCTCGCGCACGGTCAACTCGGGCGAAAGCGGCGCCGACTCGGGCAAGTATCCAACGGTGCTACGAAGCCGTGAGGCGTCACGGAGCGCATCGTGACCGCAGACCTCGAGGGTTCCTTCGTCGGGAATCAACACCCCCGCGAGCATGCGAATAGTCGTCGTTTTTCCGGCGCCGTTCGGCCCGAGGAACCCGCAGACGCCTCGCGCGGGTAGGTCAAAGTGCACGGCCTTCACCGCTTCGACACTGCCAAAACGCTTCACCAGCCCATTCGCGCGGATGGCGGACTGAACTGCGCAAGACGCGTCGCGCGGTTGAGCGCCGATCGCTCCAACGAAGGTCTGGTTCGAGGGTCGAGACACGGGCTCGCAGTGTATCGAGAGGCCGCAAGAGCACTGTGGAACTGGCGGTTGGTTCGACGCGTACAACGTCCCGAGACTCCCCGAACGTATCGGGGTACGTGTTTGGGTCAACCTGCGATAGCAGGCCAACGTCCTGGCTCGGCCGACTTCGGACCGCGACCGCTCCAACACTCCCCGGCAACGAGCAACATCGTTCCTGAAGTCGCGAAGAAGTCCTACACTCCGCGCGCCCGTTGGACGGATCCGACGGACGGATCCGACGGACCGCTCCGACGGACCGCTCCTTGGGCGAGCGCACGTTGAGCGTTCGTACGAAAGAGCGATGCTGGGCATGAGGCATTCACGGCGTAGAGCGCCGGGGCAAGCAATGGCGACAGACGACACGGTCGGAGACAACGCAGCAGCGCCCGAATCGGGTGATCGCGATGGCTCTCGTGCAAATGCTGCGTCCCGTTTTTTCATCTACGAACTCCGCGGTACAGCCCCGCTCGATGTTGCACAGCGCCAAGCGTTGTCCGAGTTTGCGATCACGGAGCGCGCGAATTCCGGCTCGGCTGATCGAGCCACGCGAGCACTTGAACTCCTCGGCCAAGGCGTCGGGATCGTCGAACCGAGTGGCGAAATCGTGTGGATGAACCACGGGCTCTCGCGGCAGACTCCTGAGTTGATGCGGCGATTCTCCGATGCGTGCGTCGAAGCGATCGCGGCGTGGCGGCGCGTGCGCTCCGTGGCTGGCACCGTGCGATCAACCTTTCGCGCGGAGGGCCGCTGGTACGACGTTGTGATGACGCCGATCCTTGCAGCCGCTGGCGCGCAGATTGATGGCGCAGTCGCGCTGCTTGTTGATGCAACGGCAACACGTCGCATTCAGGATCGCCTCGATGCGATCGACCAAGCGGGTGCCGCACTCCTTCGATTCGACGAAGACGAGTTGAACGCACAAAACGCCGCGGAACGGTTGCGAACGCTGGAAGCGCGGGTCTTGGGCGCGACGCGCAGCGTTCTCGGATTCGACAACTTCGAGTATCGCATGACGAATCGCAAGACCGAGCAACTCGAACTTGTGTTCTGCTCGGGTTTAGTACCGCTCGGAATCGGCGAACGCATTTTCGCGCGTGCCGATGCCAACGGAATCTGCGGACTCGTTGCGGCGACGGGAGCGAGCATCGTCTGTCCTGATGTCGCGCAAGAGCCACGCTACGTACGCGGCTTGCCAGGAGCTTCGAGCACACTGACCGTTCCCCTTCGACTGTACGACGAGGTTGTTGGGGTGCTCAACGTAGAGAGCACGGAGCGCGCGCACTTTGATGACGAGGATCGCATCGGCGCGGAGTTGCTCGGCCGATACGTCGCGCTCGCGTTACACATGCTCGATCTTCTGGTGCATGAACGCTGTGAAACGCTGCGCGCGACTTCGACAACGCTCGCGCGCGAAGCGGAATCTCCACTCGAAGAGTTGACACACGCAGCGCGTGAGCTCGAGAGTCGGGCCGACGATGATGCCTCGCGCGCGTTTGCGATGCGCGTTGCAGCAAACATCGCACGTATCGATGAGCTCCTGAAAAACGCAGGCACTGCCCAACGCGGCATCCTCGGAGCCGAGGAATTTATGCGCGAATTCTCGCGCGAAGGCCAAGTTGACCCGCGCTTCGCGGGCAAGCGCATTCTCGTAGCCGATGATGACGAGGCCACGCGAGAGACAGTCCGCGATGTGTTCTTGCAACAAGGATGTGGTGTCACAGCGTGTATCGATGGGAAGGCCGCGATTGAGGCGGTCCGCGCATACGCCGCCGCGGGAACACCTTTCGACCTCGTGATTTCAGACATTCGCATGCCCGATGCCAACGGCTACGAAGTGTTCCGTGCATCGAAAGATGCGCATCCCGCGACCCCCGTCATTCTCATGACTGGCTTCGGCTACGACCCGAATCACTCGATCGTGCGATCAGGTCAAGAGGGCCTCCACTGCCATCTCTTCAAGCCAATCGAAATTGCGCAACTCCTCGAAGAGTCGAGGAAAGCGCTTGTCTCGCGCGCGTAGTGCGCAAGCGCGTCGAACGCGTGCATCAAACGCGTGCTTCAAACGCGTGCTTCAATCGCGTGCTTCAAATGCGGGCATCAAGCGCGCATAGCAGGCACGCACATCAAACGCGGTGCGCAACCAAGACACGCTCGTGACCATCACCGTCGCGGAGCACCTCGACATCGCGCCAACCCGCACGCGTACCGAGTTTCCGCACCGCATCGCCGTGCTTCCATCCGATTTCGACGAGCAAAAGCCCACCTGATCGCAGTCGACGCTCTGCGCCCGCGACGACCGCCCGCACGAACTGCAAACCATCAGCGCCGCCGCGCAACGCACTG
>JBJOHQ010000196.1:0-2593 GCA_046047595.1 Planctomycetota bacterium
GGAGCAATGTCTTCTGGTCGCGGTGCATCGAGTGCCGACTTCACATTCTCACGCGCACCGGCAAGTGCTTGCGACTCTTTGTTCGGCCGCGAAATCACCGTCGAGAGTGCGATGAAAAGGACCGTTCCGAAGAAGACGGTCGTGGTTCCAACGAGTCCGAGTGCGGTCGACTTCTGCATGCGGCGCATCTTCGCGATTCCACCCAATGCTGTGAAGCGCGAAACCATAGTTCCCGCGGAATTTCGCGGGTTTCGTACGATGTACGAATGCCCGAAGATCTTTGGTCGACCTTGCGAACAGAGCGACGCGCAAAGGCTGCGCCACTCGCGGTGCGCGTGCGTCCGCGCACGATCGACGAGATCGTTGGTCAGCGGCATTGTCTTGGCGAAGGTGCGCTGCTTCGGCGTTTGATTGAACAAGACGCACTGCAATCGATGATCTTTGCTGGGCCTCCTGGAACCGGGAAGACGACGCTCGCCGAAGCGATCGCTGCACGAACGGGCGCTGCGGTTGATCGCGCGCACGGCGCAACGACAGGTGTGAAGGAACTTCGCGAGAAGATTGATCTCGCGACACGACGCCTTGGCGAGTCTTCGCAGCGAACACTGCTTTTCGTCGATGAAATCCATCGTCTCGCGCGCAACCAACAAGATGCGCTGCTTGAGGGCGTGGAAGCGGGAAGCGTCGTCCTCTTCGGTGCGACAACCGAAAATCCAACATGGGCCGTCGCGCCCGCGCTCTTGTCGCGCTCGGTTGTCTTTCGATTTCAACCACTCGAAGAAGTGGATGTCGCGACCGTACTTCGTCGCGCGATCACGCATCCACAAGGCGTCGGCATCTCAGGGCTTCTTCTCGATGATGACGCGTGCGCGCACTTCGCGCGTGTTTCGGATGGCGATGTGCGTCGTGCGCTTTCCGCGCTTGAAACAGCGGCAAATGCCGTCCGCGGCGAAGCAACTCCACGCATCACGCTCGAACTCGCGCGCGCGGCACTCGACGGCAAAGTGCCCGTCTTCGACAAAGATGGCGACGAGCACTACGACCTCGCGAGCGCACTCATCAAATCGATGCGCGGCAGCGACCCCGATGCCGCGGTGTATTGGCTCGCACGCATGTTGGTTTCCGGCGAGGATCCGCGCTTCATTTGTCGACGACTTGCGATCTTCGCGAGCGAAGACATCGGCAACGCCGATCCGCGCGCACTGCAGACCGCGGTGGCATGTTGGCAAGCCGTCGAACGCGTCGGCATGCCCGAAGCGCAGTTGATTCTCTCGCAATGCGTCACGTTTCTCGCGGTTGCTGCGAAGTCCAATGCCGCGGCCTGCGCGATTTGGGAAGCAATGGACGATGCGCGCGACGGCCGCACCGTTCCTGTGCCTTTCACGATCGTGGATCAAACGAAGCGCCGCGCGGTGCGCACCGCAGATGACGGAACGCCGCTCGCAGAAAACGCCGGAAAGTACGAGTACCCACACGATCGCGCGGACGGCGTCGGCATGCAGGACTATCTCGGCGTCTCGAAGACGTACTACCGACCCACCGATCGCGGGCTTGAAGCTGCGATCAGCGAACATCTCACAAAAATCCGCGCGCTGCGCGCAGCCGCACGTGAGAACTCGCATGAGAGCTCGCATGACAACACACGCGAGAACACGCGAGAGGCCGCGCGATGAACGACGAAAAGCGACAACTTCGCGCCGCGATGCGCGAATTGGTGACCGACAAAATCGGCGCGATGAGTGCACGCATGCGTGCGTCGGCCGCACGTCGCGCAACAGATCTCGCGCTTCGTTCGCCGCCCTTCGCGCGCGCGAAACTCGTACTCGCATTTCGTGCGCTCACTGATGAGCTCGACGCGGATCTTCTCGCGCTCGAACTTGCAAAACGCGGCGCTCGTCTTGCATTCCCTCTCGTGGTTGATGTTCCCGCCGATACCGCGCAAGGCGCGTCGCTTCCGCCTGATCCGATGCGGTCACTGCGGCTTCTCGCGATTGATGCTGCCGATCCGCTCCAAGCAGAATGTTGGCAGCGCGATCGTTATGGGATTCTGGCGCCCAATCCGGAGTCACACCTTGTGCACCGCGTTTTCCCGCGTGATCTCGACGCCGTGATCGTGCCGGGAAGAGCGTTTGATGCGCGCGGGGCGCGGCTCGGCCGCGGCAAAGGCTTTTACGACGCGTTGCTTGCGCGCCTTCGACCCGACGCACGCGCGGCGACGCTCGGTTTCGCGTTCGAATCGCAGTTCGTTGCACGCGTGCCTGAAGAGCCGCACGATCGGCGGGTCGCGTGGATCGCGACGGAGAAGCGGCTGCGCCGCGCGACCGATCCAGATGCACCCGCGCGCCGCGCGCCGCAAGAGTCGACCGACGCTGACGAGCCGCTGGACGATGAGATTCACGCTTGAGCACGAGTGAAGGCACGAGTGAAAGCACGAGTGAAGGCACGAGTGACGGCGCGAGAGCGCAGGCGAGTGGCCGGAGAAGAGTTCGGCGACACACACCACGACGCAGCGCAGACGATTGCGCCCGAAATTCTGCGTTCTCGCCGCCCTCCACACTCGCGCGCTTCGGCATTTTGCCTACCCTGCGCTCTC
>JBJOHQ010000197.1:0-3398 GCA_046047595.1 Planctomycetota bacterium
ACTCAGATTCGCGCGGCGCGGAGCCGCGATCGATGATCGCGCCGATCTTGGCAAAGCCGTCGTTCGGCCAGCGCGCGAGTTCAAGCGCTTGGTCGCCGAGAAAGAGCTCACTGCGCCCAGCGGCCACTTCGACCGCATGACCGCTGTGGACAGGCCCTGAAAGTCCGCCCGCCCAACCCTCGAGCAGAGCTGCATCGAGCGTTGCCACGCGCACACTCCCGCGCGCTTCCGCGGGAATGCGCTCAAGCAGCTCCTTCGAAAGTGCGGTGTCTGGCGCTTGCCACGCGGCCTCGGGGATTGCAATCGCGCCGACGAGCGTTGCGCCAACCTCATCGCCTTCGATCGACAGCGGACCAAGCCCCGCGCCGATCGCCACGCCGCGTCGTATTTCGTGCGTTCCCGCGGCGAGCGAAATGGTCCAGTGTTCCTTCGAACCCTCGGCGCGAGCGCGTTCGACCCGCGCGATTGCGTCCGCGAGCGTCGCGACGATGTTCGTAGCCCCGTTCGTGGACGCCCCTGACCCGCTGGGCTCGACGCGAACGACATGCGTGCGGACGACTTCGCGGGGCGTGGACGGAGCGGGCGCCGATTGTGAAGCGCGTTCCGAAGGGCGTTCCGGCGCGAGTTCCAATCCAGATTCCGTCGTGGGCCCTGTCGCGGGCCCTGTCGGAGGCTCCGTCGCGGGCGTCGCCGCAGGTTCTAGCGCCCCACCTGCCCGCTCCACACTTGCCCGACAACCAGATACGGTCATCGTCAGCATGGCCGCGAGAACGATCGCACCGCGGCCGAGGGTCGAACAGCACCAAAGCGACATCGTCACACCGTAACGGCCCCCCCTCGAAACCACAAGAACGCGATGCGAAACCCCGCGCGCGACAAGAGATCGGACCTCGATCGTGCCGATGACCGACGCGGAAACCCAACCAATGACCGCTGCTCTCCTGCCATTCGATTCGCCCGAATACCGCGCTCAACTGAAGGAACGCTTCGCGAATGCGAAGCGGTTGCAACTTCACCTTGGGGGTTGGGAGACGAAGCCGAACTGGCTGATCGTGAACGTCGAAGACCGCCCCGGTGTCGACGTCCGCTCGACGTGCAGTGATCTTTCGATGTTCCCCGATGCGAGCGCCGTCGAAATCTACGCGTCGCACGTCTATGAACATCTCGGATACCAAGACGAACTACCGCAAGCGTTCAGAGAGGCCGCGCGTGTTCTCATGCCTGGCGGACGATTGCGCATCGCGGTGCCCGACCTCGAAGTGCTCTGCCGCCTCTTCCTCGAGAAGAAAGACGACGTGAACGCGCAGTTCTACGTGCAGCGCATGATCATGGGCGGGCAGATGGAGCCGTTCGATTTCCACAAGACCGGTTTCTCGCAGAACATCCTCATCGCACTCTTGAAAGAACACGGCTTCAGCGACTTCCGTCGTGTGGATGACTTCAAACTCTTCGACGACACGTCGAAACTGCATTGGCAGGGAACGCACATCAGCCTCAACATGCAGTGCATCCGCGCCGTGCCTAAGAAGTGATACTCGCGACGTGCGGTATCGGAATTTCAAGCACAACTTCGGGCAAGAGACACGCGGCGAGCATGACCTCGTTGATGTCAACATGTGTTTGCCACGCTTCAGTCGCCTGCGCCGATGGCTCAAGCCACGCGCGTTCAATGCGCTCACTGAGCGGAACATGACGAGCCAACGCTTCAATCTTCGGGGCAATCGCGGCGACAAGCGCTGTTGAGCCTTGCGCTTTCACGCGCAACGGTTGGATCGACTGGAGCCCAATCGCGAGGCCAAGTTCACGAAAGGCAAGCCGTCGATCGACGGCCGTAAAGAGCGCGCCCGAGTGATCGAATGCCTCCAACCCACGGTCGATGTCGACCAAGAGCCGCTCAATGAGTCGGTCGAAGGCAAGATCGCGGGCGAGTGCGCCTGACGCCGCAAGATGGACAAGTCGCGAGACATCGAGCAGTAAACCGCCCAACGCGAGTGGATCGATGGTCGCGAAAGTCCCCGCGGCATCGCACATCGCGCGCAACTCCGCGAGCGCGTGCGCGAGTACAGGATCAGGCATGTTCGCCTCCGCAAGCGTTGCCTCGAGCGATGCGAACGTTGCGATACCGTCGAGCATGTCGGCGAGCCCCGATGCGTGGACCTGCGGCCGCGTGAGATCAATGCTCATCTTCCACTGGATGCGCTTCGGCCCACCAGGCCACGCCTCGAACACAAACGAAGCGTGCATCGCATGTGCGAGTTCACGCGCGTGATCGAGAAAGAGCTCCCGCGCCTCTCCGCGCGACGACGCGCGAGCACACGCGCAGAGCGCTTCAATCCACCGCGTGAGGTAGTGGTAGTACTGCCCATCGCGCTCCCACTCGAGGCGTCCGTCATACGGCGCGTCGGCCGCGCGCTCTGGAAGCGGTTTGCCGATCCGCAAACCACCGAGCGTTGGGTGCTGTTCACCCGTTTGCGTGTCAAGCCCGCTGATCCACCCGACACGCGCGTCGTCCAACCGATGCGTGCCGAGGTTGAGATGTACAAGTTCGACAAGCCGAAACGCCTCAGCCTTGTGTCGCGTTTCGCCCGTGGCACGTGCGAGCGCGAGCAGCGACTGCACCGCGAAGGCGTCGGTCCAGAGATAACGTCGCGCAGCGTCGCCTGGCGTATGGATACCCGTCCGACGCGCGAAGTTCGCAAGCAGCGCACGCGCGCTCTCGATGCGCACGTCGTCGCGCGACTCGCTGAGGTGCGGGGCTTTGAGGCCAACTTTGAGGCCAGGTTTGAGGCCCGACTCGCCGCCCTCAACTTGACCGACCTCGCGTTCAGTGCCCCTGCCAGCCTTTCGCCGCTTTGGACTGGCGTTGGCCCCTTGCGTAGCGTTCTCCCCTTGCGTGGAGGTCGATGCATCGAGTTTGTGCGGATCTTGCGGCGCTTCCATGCGCGATCGAAGCGCGCGAACGCGATGCCGTCCACGCGGAAATCTGCGCGAGCGTCGCACGAACGTCGCGCGAAAAGCACACGGGCCCCCCGTGTGGCGAGCCCGTGTAGCGAGCCCGTGTGGCGAGCCCGTGTTTGCGTTCATGTCAGCGAGCGAATATCACGCCATCGCAACCGCGCGACCGGCGTTGTCGACAATCGCATTCAGCGTCGCGCTCGGACGCATCGCAACCGCCGTCTTCTTCTCGCACGGGTGGTAGTAGCCGCCGATATCGACGGTCTTTCCTTGCGCGCCGTTGAGTTCACCAACGATCTTCGCTTCGTTCGTCGTCATTTCAGCGGCAATCGGTGCGAAGTACGCGGCGAGCGCCTTGTCCTTCGACTGCTTCGCCATCGCCTGCGCCCAATACATCGTGAGGTAGAAGTGGCTGCCACGGTTGTCGAGATCGCCAACCTTGC
>JBJOHQ010000198.1:0-4120 GCA_046047595.1 Planctomycetota bacterium
GCACGCGCGCATTGCCGCACTTGAGACAAGACTCGCCACAACCGAGGCTGAGCGCGACGAACTTCGAGCACGTATGTCATCGGGGCGCGAGCTTTTCAAGATGTTGAAAGGCCGCGTGACATCGCGGCTTGGGCTTGGCGGAGGCGAAGCCGCGCAGTTTGGGAGCGCCGGTATTGCGATTCCGACGGAAGCCGCGTTGCGTCGCGCCCGCGCGCGTGGCGTTGAAATCGCGTCGATCGTCGATATTGGCGCATCTGACGGCAGTTGGACGGAGATGTGCCGCCGCGTGTACCCAGAAGCGCGCGCGATTCTGCTCGATGCGAACGACGTGCACCGCGCGTCGCTCGAGCGTTACGTTGCATCACGTCCAGGAGTCGAGCACAAGATCGCCGCCGTTGGACCTGCGTGCTGTGATCTTTGGTTTGAACGGACGCCAGATCCGTTTGGCGGGCGCATTCACTCAGAACGCTTGAAGCCAGAGTGGGAGCCACTTCCTGGAACGACGATCGATCACGAGGTTGCAACGCGTGGCTTGGCCGGCCCGTATCTCGTCAAACTCGACACGCACGGCTTCGAGGTACCGATCCTCGAAGGCGCACAAGAAACGCTGAAAAACGCGCAGTTACTTGTGGTCGAGTGCTATCCGTTCAAGATCGGGGATGGCGCGTTGATGTTCCACGAGTTCTGCGCATGGATGTGGGAACGCGGTTTCATGGCGCTCGATATCACCGAGCCGTTGTGGCGCGCGCGTGATGGTTGCCTTTGGCAGATCGACATCGTTTTCTCGCCGCGCACACGTCCAGAGTGTCAGGTGCATTCGTGGACGTAAAGCCAGCACATCCGAGCGCGAACGAACGTGGATCAGCGAACTCCGCGCGTGAAGCGATGTCTCCGCTTGTCTCGATCGTCACGCCAAGCTTCAACTCTGCTGCGTACATCGAGCGCACGATTCAATCAATTCACGGACAGGGCTATCCACGCATTGAACATGTCGTGATGGACGGCGGCTCGACCGACGGCACGCAGGAAATCATCGCGAAACATCGCGAGAAGTTTGCACACGTTGAGAGTGGCCCCGACAGCGGCATGTATGACGCGATTGATCGCGGATTTCGCCATACGACTGGCGAGATCATGACGTGGCTCAATTCTGATGACGAGTGGTTCCCTGGCACGTTGAAGACCGTCGTGCGCATTTTCCGCGAGTTCCCCGATGTTGAGTGGATCACATCGGGGTTCCCTTCTGCGATCGACGCAGAGGGTGCCACGATCGCAACATCACGACACTACGGATTCACGCGACTCGCATCGCGAAGCGGCGAATATCTCTCCGGCTGCGAGTGGTATTCCAACGGTTTTATCCAGCAAGAATCGACGTTCTGGCGGCGTTCGCTCTGGGAACGCGCCGGTTCGCGGCTCGACACCAGCCTCAAACTTGCGGGCGATTACGAACTCTGGTCGCGTTTCTTCGACCATGCGCCTTTGTGGCAAGTTGAAGTTCCGCTTGGTGCATTTCGTCGCCGCACAGGACAACTTTCGCAAGTTTCGCACGATCGCTACATCGAAGAAGCGCGCCGCGTTTTCGAGCGTGATGGAGGTCGCGCGCCGTCGAAGTGGAGTTCTGGTTTGCGTGTGGGCTTCCGTCGTCACGCGCCGACGAAACTGCGCCAACTCGCGTATCGCCTCGGCGTCGCGCATCCACGCTCATTCATTGGCTATCACTGGCACGAAGATCGTTGGATGCAGTGGACGGGCTGATCGCGAACAGTCGCGCGAACGCATCGTCGAGCGCGGTGTAGTCAGGCTCCAATCCCCAACGCACGCTATCGAAGAGTGCGGCGCGAGCGAGATCGATCTCGCGCACGGGGCTTCCATTTGCGCTCATATTCGTGACCGCATTCGCGCTTCCATCGGAGCTTCCATCGGAGGTTTCATGGCTGCGGCCATGCTGCACATGATGATGTCGAAGTGCAGGCCGTAAGAACTCCGCGACGCCGCTTTCCGCACGCGCAACGTCGATCTCACCGCTCGGCAAGAGTGCAGCCACACGCGCAACGACCGTGCGCCAGTCGCCTATGAGAAGATCAATGCTTGCGAACGTGCGTGGGAGATCGCGCGTGTGTCGCTCCGCGAGAAGCACATGCTCAAGCCACGCGCGATGAGCGTTTTCCTGCGTAAATCCACACTGCGCGAGTTCAGGTCGTCGCAGCAAACTCGCCGCGACTTCCGCAGGTTCGCGCAGCATGTGCACCACCACAACGCGGCGACCTGTTCGTGCGAGGACTCGTCTCCACAACGGCATGAGTCGCGCAATGCGCGGCTCTTTCACAAGCCACGGCGCCCGTGCGGCGAAGATCCCATCACGCCACTCATCGCGCACGATTTTGAGCAACGCATCCTCCGCGCGCCGTGCATCGCGCGACTCAAACCATGCAGGATCAATCGGTTCACCCGCGAGCATCGTGGTGCCGACTCGGTGAAACAACCCCTCATGAAACTCGATGAGCGGACGCGATTCCCAATACCCAAGATCGTTGTCGCCCGCGACCGCTTCAAACAGGGTCTTTGGCAGCGTGCAACCGCCAAGTGTCAGGACGCGCGCGAGTGCCGATGTGCCACTGCGGTGCATTCCGAGTACGAGAACGATGTTTCGGCGTGCGATGATGTTCGCGAGTTTGCGCAACGTTTTCGCCGCCTTCCGTTCGTGCCTCAGGCGCGGTAGTAACGAGCCATGTGCTGACCGCGCGGATGATTCCACGCGCCGATGTTGTCGAATTTCCATCCGGAATCTGCGCCGAACGATCGCATCTCATCGGGGAGGTAATAGAAGTTCATGCGCGAGTGCGATTGCGCGGGATTTCCATACGCTTGATCGCGCAAGAAATAGGTCGCGAACACTTCCGTTGTCGGCTTTGCAATGGTCGCGATCGCCGCGAGTGATCGTCGAATGTCGTCTGGCACAAGGTGGGTGAAGATCGACTGCGCGATGACGAAGTCGGGCTTCTTCGTGAACTCCGAAAGATCAAAGCGTCCGTTGATCACAAACTCCGGCCGTCGCTCGGTGAAGCGCTCGTGGCCGAGTTCGTTCATCACGCCCATCGCGACAAGATCGAATGACTTGTCGAATCCGAGGTAATTGCCTGCATCGAGATAGGGGATGAAGTGAATCCCGCCGCGCAGCGAGCCGCATGCGAAGTCGAGTAAGACGTGCTGGGGCTGCAAGCCGCGCGCGCGAAGGAAGTCAAACTGCAAGCGTCCAATACGCTCCCACATGTCGCCATCGCCGCCAATGAAGGTGCGATGTCCAAGTTTCCTCACGCCGAGTGCGTCGTCCGTTGCGTCCATGGCGCGAGTCTACAACGAAGCGCGCCGTCGTATGCGCGGCCGAGCGACCGCGCCACGCGCGTTCCTCGAGGTTACTTGTTCAGTGGTCCTCGTTCGCGCTTCACGAGCGCTCGATGGTCGCCGGCGCCGTCGCCAACGCGCAATAGCCTTGATGCACGTTGATACTCTCGCTGACGACCTCAATAGCAATCGCATCGACAAGTTTGTGCATCGATTGCTCTTCCAACCGACTGCGAATACCCGCGGTGACGAAGTATCGACCTGGCAAGAGCAGCATGCGAAACGGAATGCGCATGGTCAGCTTTTCGCCACGGCGCGCGGAGAGGCCCTCCGCACCGTCGCGTGACAAAAATCCTGCGAGCGTCACGCCCGCTGCATTCCGAAGTTGAATGCCGAGAATCACGCCTTCGGCATCGCGCTCAAACTCCGCGCGGAATTCAGCGACGTACTCGCCGCCAAGCCGCATGCGATTGACGCGTCGCCCCGCCGCATCATGGAAAACGACCGACACGATTCGAGCGCCGCTTGGTGGGTACTCGATCGGATCTTTCACCTCGAGCGACGGGTCGTAATGATCGTCGCGACTCGCGCCCGTCGTGCCCGCCGCTTCACTCGCCGCCTCAACCGCTGCCTCAACCGCAGGCGCACGTCCCGCGCCACCTTCCGCGAAAAGCAGCGCGTTGTAGCGCCGCATCACATCGCGCGGTATGCCTTGTTCGAGAATGCGACCTTGCTCGAGCAACACCGCGCGATCGCAGAGTTCAAGCACAGTGCC
>JBJOHQ010000199.1:0-8040 GCA_046047595.1 Planctomycetota bacterium
AGGCAGAGATGCGGGCGGATTCGACGCAGGTGGTTTCAATGCTGGCGGATTGAGCCGTGATCCATTTGAGGATGGCGCGGATTGACCACGAGCAACTCTCAGCAACAAGCGAAACGAACGAGTTTCGAAGGAGTGACGTGTGTTTGACAAGTTGAAACAAGCAACGCAAATGGCGGGGATGCTCAAGGATCTTCCGAAGCTTCAGGCGAAAGTCGAAGAAGTTCGTGCGCGACTCGCAACAACGCGCGTTGAGGGAAGTTCCGGCGGCGGCGCGGTGAAGGCCGTGGCATTTTGCGATTTGCGGATTGATTCGGTGACGCTCGATCCGTCGGTCTTTCGTGGGCTTGCGACGGGTTCGTCGGCCGATCAGTCGTATGCAAACCGACTTGTGGCAGAGGCGGTCAACGACGCGCTCCTTCGCGCTCGGGCACGCATGGCTGAGGAACTCAGCCGCGCGGCCACCGAAAGCGGAATCGATCTTCCGCCTGGCATGCTTGAGAAACTGACCTAACCACGCGCGTTCGCGATATTCGAGCCTTTCCCCGCGAGGAAAACATGTCGAACGCTGCCTACCCCGAATCTGTGCGCCGATTGATCGAAGCGTTTGCGTCGATGCCTGGAATCGGTCGCCGAAGCGCCGAGCGATTGGCGTTTCACGTGTTGCGGCAGCCGACCTCCGAAGCACTCGAACTCGCGCGCGCGGTTGAAGACGTGAAGAAGAAGGTCAAGCACTGCGGTGTGTGTTGGAGTCTTGCGGATGCGGATCCCTGTCCGATTTGCGCAGATCCACGCCGAGACGCATCGACGGTGCTGGTGGTCGAGCAGCCGAAGGATCTGCTCGTGATGGAGAAGACAGGCCTTTATCGCGGCGTCTACCACGTGTTGCTTGGACGGCTTGATCCGCTCGGCGGTGTCGGGCCCGAAGCGATCACGGTGGCTGCGCTCATCGCACGCATGGAAGACCCTGCGAAGAACGCGCGCGGTGTTCCGGTGACGGAGATCATTCTTGGGCTCAATCCCGATCTTGAAGGCGATACGACCGCGCTTTGGATCGCGCGTGAAGCGGGCGAGCGGGGGGTGCGCTCGACGCGACTCGCGCGTGGTCTGCCGTCAGGATCGCAACTTGAGTTTGCGAATCCCGCGGTCATTGGTGACGCGTTGAAGGGCAGGACGAATTTGTAGCGCTCGCGACTGGCGGCGGGGCGGCTTTGCCGCGTCCGCCGCTCTCGCTCGCTTTCGTCGGCCTCGCCGCGAGTCAAAGTCTCAGAAGGGCGCGTCGGGCCGAGATGAGTTGTTTGAGCGCTCGCGACGTGGTTTGAGCGCTCGCAACCTGCTTCGCAACTTGCTCGCTTTGGCGTGCATGACGCGAGTGCCCGCTCTCGCTCGCTTTGGCGTGTACGACGTTTGTGCCCGCTCTCGCTCGCTTTGGCGTGCATCACACCAGAGGGAGCCACCGCAGCGGCGACCGCGACAAGGTTGAGCCGGCGTCAAAAAGCATGCCAGATGATGGTCGAAAGAGCGTAAAAGCCGAAAAAGGTTGAGTGCCGCTCGCCTTCTCAGGGCAGCCCACCGATAGCATCGGAGCCGCAGGATCGCGGCAACTCGCGGAGGATTCGCACCAGATGTCGGGAATGCGCTTCGAGACATCCCAAGGAATGAAGCTCGGGCAGACGCTGTCCCCGAAGCTGATTCAGTCGGCGGAGATTCTGCAATTGAATGCGATGGAGCTGCAGGAGCGGCTCGAGCAAGAGGTTGAGAAGAACGTTGCCCTCGAAATGGTGATGCCGGGCACGTCTGACGATGACCACCGCCGCATCGAGGAACATCGCGAGCAAGCGCCGCAAGGCGGTGGCGCGACCGAATTCGAACGCTTGCGTCGACTCGAACGGCAGTATGGCGATCAGTGGAATTCAGACGGCGACGGACGTCGTGCGGTCCGCGACAACCGCGAGCGAGATCCGAAGATGGACGCGATGGCGAACACGCCGTCGCGCAGTCGCGGGCTCGTTGAAGAGTTGACGGAGCAGTGGAGTTTCGCGGAGGTGCACGATCCGTCGATTCGCGTCGCCGGTGCGCGACTCATCGAGTACATCGATGACGACGGTCTGCTGCAAACGCCGCTTGAGACGATTCGCGAGCAGAGTTCGCACCTCGAGGGGTGCGATTGGGCGATTGATACGCTCAAGGCGGCGCTTGCGCGGATTCAAACCGAGCTCGAGCCGAAAGGCATCGGTGCGACGAGCGTGCGCGAGGCGCTGCTTATCGAGGCGCGCGCGAAACTCGACGAGGAAACCGATCTCGACATGGCAGAGGTTTGGGCCGATGCGATTTCGCTCATCGAGCGGCACTACGACGATTTGCTTGCGAATCGCATCCCGAAAATGCGCGAAAAACTTGCGTGGGACAGCGATCGGCTTGATCGTGCACGTGCGTGTCTCAAGCGGCTTGATCCGAATCCAGGCCGCGAACTTGTTCCGCCTGAGTCGACCATCATCATCCCCGACGTCATTGTGGAATACGACCCTGAGTCGGGCGATTACACCGCTCGACTTGCGGATGAACTCGTGCCCCGCGTTCGTGTTTCGCCCGATTACGAAGAGATGGCGAAGGAGATCGCGCTTGATACGAAGGCGCGGAACTTTGTCGTCGAGAGTATTCGCGCGGCTCGGTCGATCATTGAAGCGATTGAACAGCGCAACACCACGCTTATGCGTGTGGTGAAGGTGGTGCTTGCCCGCCAACGTGAGTGGTTCGAACAAGGTCCACAGCACCTGAAGCCGATGCCGATGGTGGATGTTGCCGACATGCTCGGTATCCACGTCGCGACGGTGTCTCGCGCGGTGAGTGAGAAGTGGATGCAAACGCCGCGCGGGCTTGTGGCGCTGCGGACGTTCTTCTCGCTCGGAACCGAAAATGCTTCGGGCGAAGAGATGTCGTGGAACGCGGTGAAAGCGCTCGTGCAAGAGATCGTCGACGGGGAAGACAAGTCGAAGCCGCTTTCCGACAGCGCGATTGCCGAAGAACTGAAGAAGCGGGGCGTGACGATTGCGCGTCGAACCGTCGTGAAGTACCGCGAGCAACTCGGCATTCTTTCGGGCGCAATGCGGAAGCAGCACTGAATTGGAGCGCTCGCGACTGGCGGGCTGCTGAAGCTTCGCTTCAGGTGCCCGCTCTCGCTCGCTTTCGTCGGCCTCGCCGCGAGTAAATCGCGTCGGGCCGAGATGAGTTGTTTGAGCGCTCGCGACTGGCGGGCTGCTGAAGCTTCGCTTCAGGTGCCCGCTTTCGCTCGCTTTGGTGTGGATGGCACGGATACGGCCGAAGGCGGAGCGCAGCGAAGCCTGAGCAAACGGTGCAGGAGTCGGTGTTCGTTGCGTGTGGCACTATCCCCTGCGTAGCAGGGGGTAGTGGCGGCACTATCAAGCACCGTGGTCGTCCAAACTCGATCTAGTATCGCCCTCGCCGCCAACCCGTCGCCATCACCAGAGGTGATGCCACACGAAACGCCCGCCGACGATGAGCGTCATCCTCTCGCGCTTCGCTTCGCGCCGCGCTCGCACTCGAGCATGCCGGCTGGCACGCTTTCGCCCTCGCCGCTGCCAACCTAGCGCCATCACCGGAGGTGATGCCACACGAAACGCCCGCGGACGATGAGCGTCATCCTCTCGCGCTTCGCTTCGCGCCGCGCTCGTACTCGAGCACGCAGGCTGGCACGCTCTCGCCCACGCCGCTACCAACCTAGCGCCATCACCGGAGGTGATGACACACGAAACGCCCGCGGACGATGAGCGCCATCCTCTCGCGCTTTGCTTCGCGCCGCGCTCGCCGCAGCGGCGACCGCGAAGACTCTCCGCGCACTCGCGCAAGTTCTCCCGTTTCGCGAATCCGCGCGTCGCGTTAGATTGCGCTTGTGCCAAACGCAACAATCGTGCTCTCGGAGGGAGTTGTCGGCTTGGCCGCTCCGCAAGGCGCTGGGCTTGTCGCTGACCTCATGCCCGAGCGTGCGCTCTTCCTTCGAGCTGCGCGCGCACTCGTGGTAGCCGATCTTCATGTTGGAAAGAGCGAGTCGTATCGGCGCTTCGGTGTCCCGTCGACCGATGGAATCGATGAGGAATCGCTGATCCGCCTCTCGCGCGCGGCGATGCGAGCCGAAGCGAAAGTCATCGTCGTGGTCGGTGATCTCACGCATTCTGCGGAAGGCATCGGAGAAGCAGAGCGCGAGCGATTCAACGAGTTCCGTCAACGCTGTTCGCTGCCGATTCGCTTGGTCGAAGGAAACCATGATCGCGGCGCGCGCACGTTGCCGTCGGAATGGATGATCGATCGCGTTGGTGAGAACTTCGAACTCGCGGGAGTTCGCTTCCGTCACGATCCTTCCGAAGTTTCCTCAAACGAGAAATGGACGATCTGCGGACACTTGCATCCGATGCTCTCGGTTTCGCGTGGAGTGCGAAGTGTGGAGGCACCCGCGTTTGTGGTTGACCGTGAAAGACGTCTTGTGATCTTGCCTGCATTCTCGAAGTTCACGCGCGGTGTGCGCGTCGAACCATCACCTGATCGCGAAGTGCATGCGATCGTGGAGAGCGCCGTGATTGGACCTCTCGGAGGTGCGTGATGTTGCTACCGCGTATTCGACGCCCGCTTGCGCTCGTCTATCTGTTCGTCGGATTTACGATCTTGGGATTCTTGGTGGCGCCGATCGCGTGGTTGCCATCGCTCCTGTTCAGCTCCGTGCATGAGTATGCGGAGTTCGTCGCAAACTTCTATCGCGCACCGCTCGGGCTCAGTGATCCAACGTCGAATTTCAGCGGGGCGCAGGTTGCGCTTTTCACGGTGCCAGTGCTGATTTGGGCGGGCCTCGCCGTTGCGTTTCTCGCGCCGATCACTGGAAAGTTGCAGACAACCACGGAGCCTCGATCACTCCTTCCAAGCGTGATCGCCGCGGTCATCATTGGCATCCTGATGTTTGGGAGCATCGGGTCCGCGGCCTATGAGTTGCTCTGCGCGCTCGAAGCCATGACGAAAGACGAGTTTGAGAGGAAGTCATCCGAAACGCGTCGCATGATGACGTTTGTCATGCTGGCGTCATGGGCGGTCGGTGGCACATGCTGCGCGCTCCTCTTTCGACGCCTCGGCTCGACGCGTGATCTCACGGCGCTCGATCGAATGCTTCGCGTGCTGTTTGCGGGATCTGTGCTTGAGCTGACACTCGGACTTCCCTTATTCTTCATCATTCGCAAGAAGTCTGCATGCGAGTGCGCGTTGGCAAGCTTCTGGAGTCTTGTGCTCGGAATTGCCGCATTGCTTTGGATCTGCGGCCCAGCGGTGTTGCTACTGCTCACGCGCGATGCACGACGAGCGTGGATGCGCAGCGCGTGTCCAAACTGCGGCTATCCGCGGCGGACGAGTGCGACGTGCTGCAGCGAATGTGGCGCGTCGTTCCCAGGATGACGTGATGCTGTATCGCGTGATGCTGTATTGCGCAATCCGGTGTCGCATGACGCACCGTCGCGCGCTGAAATCACGCGCCCCAGTTCGACAGAAGAACCGTGAGATCGAAGCCGTTCGCCGTTCCATCGCCGTCGATGTCACCGATGCCTGGGAGCCCCCAGTATTGGAAGAGGAGCGCGAGATCCGCGCCGTTGATGAATCCGTCGCCGTTGAGATCGCCGGACTGTGGCGGATCGGTTGTGCGGAGCAAAGTGATGCGACCTGCGATGTCGCCTTGGGTGACTTGCTCAGCGGAGAGAATGTCGTCGCCAACGCCATCGATCGAGATCGCGACCAAGACATCTGGCTCACCGAGCGAGGGGAGCGCTGCGACAAGGTTGAACTCAGCGTTGGTGGCGGTGGAATCGTTGCGGATGATGCGTGTGACCTTGGGTCCCGTGAGCGTGTTGCGCGCGGTCAACGCGAAGTCGTTGTCGCCATCGGCATCGAAATCGCCAATCGCTGGTGCGCGCGCGTCGAGCCAGAAATCGAGCAGCGCGGAGCTGTAGCCCGGGCCATTCGCACGAATGAGCGCGAGTGAGTCGTAGATGATCGGTGACCCCGGCGGGCCAGGGCGCCGCGCGGTCGCTTCGAGTGTGGCAACGATTTCAGGCACGCCATCGCCCGAGAGATCCGCAAGTTTGAGATCGGTCACTGGATTCGGCGTTGGAATGAAGAGCGGCGCGCCAGCGGAATCGCTGGTGCCTGTGGATCCGCCTGGAATGATCGTTGTGCCACCCGTGGAGCCGCCAACGACGTCGTCGTCACGATCATTGTCGATGTCTCCGCCGCCAACGGAAGTCGGCAGACCGCCACCTGAAGGCACGGTCTGTGACTCTGAACCATCGACGGAGCCGCCGTTGTTCTTCACGATCTTGAACGACGCGTCTGTGGCGAGTGCGACGACAACATCGGTGCGCGTGCCGACAAGTGCAACATCGGGCAGGAAGTCGCCAACTGCGACATCGACCGGTCCGAGGCCAACACCAACAGGTGTGAGCGCGTTGAAATTCGCGCCGCCAGCGGTCGACGTGTTGCCGAGTACCTGAATCGCGTTGTCGCCGAAGAGCGCGACCACGAGATCGAGCTTCTCATCGCCGTTGAAATCCGCGGCTGCGATTCCGCGCGGATCCTTACCGACAGCGATACTGAGCACCTGTTCAAGTCCCTTGCCAGTGCCCTTGAAGATGACCACATCGCCGCCTTCCGAGCCGCCACGCGTGAGCGCGATCGCGAGATCGTCCACTCCGTCGTGATTGCAGTCGCCGCGCACAGCGTCGGTTGGGCGCGCAATGAGTGATGCGCTCGATTGATCGCCGAAGTTGATGATGCTTGCGAGGGGAACGAAGACAATGCCAAGCCCAGTGCTGGTTCCACCCGCGAGTTGACTCTCGCCAAGTGGAACGACAAACGCCCCGAGATTCGGCGCAAGACCGCGGAATTGAACGCTATCAAAGCGATCTGACTCGAAACCGTTGCATCCGAGGAAGGGGATGACTTGGCCAAGCGGCGGCGTGAAACTCGTCGCATCGACCACCAACGTGCCGTGCACGTCGACGCTCCCCGCAACGATCAGTTCTGAGTAGGTGCCGAGTTGAAGCACGAACTTCGCGTCGTCCGCAGGATTTCCGTTGGCACCTTGGAAGACGAAGTCGCCCTGCGCGTAGATCGATCCAGTTGGTTCAACGACACCTGCCCACGCAACATCGCCGTAGATCGCTCCGTAACCCTTGAGAAGCGCGTTGGAGCTTCCAGCAAGCGGTGCATCCGACGGCGAAACATCGAGCGTTCCCTGATTCAACTGGAGCACGCCTTGCACGTTCAAGGCTTCGGTCACGGTGGTGTACGACGCGCCGGAGAGGCGCAGCGTTCCGGCGCTTTGGACACCGAGCTGATTGACCGCGACAAGACCGTTGTTGACTTCGAACACGCCGTCGATCACATCAATGGCGCCGCCGTAAATCGCAGCGCTGTTGCCCACCGTGAGGATGCCCGTGCGCTTGGACGATTGATCGCGCACATCTGGAAGTGCGCCGACAGTGACGATGTCGAAGTTCTGAATGGTGACGTTGAAGAGGTCGAGCGACGTCGGTTCGAGTTGTTCTTGCGGACCGACGTACATGCCCGCGCTGCCAACCCAGAGCGTGGCGGAAGCATCTTGCGCAGAGAGCGTCGCATGCGTGTCGACGGCTGAAAAACCGCGAGATTGCGCGATAGTTTGATCGGGGATCGTGACGTCACGAGCGAAGTCCGCTGGAGGCATTCCCGTGACCACAAAGAGCGGAGGTTCGACGCCCCTGCCAGGGATTTCGAGCGTTGGGCACCAGTCGTAGGAATTCGCCGTCGAAGCGGAGGTTGGAATCGCGAGGTGCGCGTTGAATCCGAACTGCTCCGCGTCGGGTTCGCCGTTTCCATCACAATCCTCATCCGTACAGATGAAATTGCAGAGATCGCGCGCGATCGCGGCGCAGACTGAGTCCCATGTTTCGGAGCAACACACCGGATCGGAATTGCAAACGAGTGTGCAGCACTTTGGATCAGAACACGATGGTG
>JBJOHQ010000200.1:0-16517 GCA_046047595.1 Planctomycetota bacterium
GAGGGGCCACTTTTGCGCTTCCAAATCGGCCTTGAGGATCCGCGTGATCTGATCGCCGATCTTGCGCAGGCGTTTGAAGTCGCGGCGCGCGCGAAGGTTTGACGGCACTTGTGGGACGTACCGCGGCAGACGGGCGAAAGCGCGTGATGGCTTCGAGGTTCGCGGACGCAATGCAGCCCGCGATGCCGATTTCGAACGCCTTCAAGCAGCATCCGCGGCGACGGTCGCGTGCCCCCTCGTTGCTACACTTGCCGCCTTCCGCGAGGAACCCCTCATGCCAATCACTACTGCATACGAAGCCAAGATCGAACGCATCTCGATTCTCGATGAGAAGGGCAACTTCGACGAGAAACTCGGCAAGGGTCTGATCCCCGACGCCGACCTCGTCAAGCTCTACGAAGCGATGGTCGGTTGCCGCCAACTCGACCTCGTGGCCTTCCGCCTCCAGCGTTCGGGTCGTATGGGTACGTACCCGCAGAACATGGGGCAAGAAGCGACGAGCCTCGGCGCATCGTACGTGCTTCGCAAGGATGACTGGATGGTCACCTGCTATCGCGAGAACTGCGGCCTCTTCTGGCGCGGTGTGCCGAAGGAAGCGATTCTCTTGCACTGGATGGGCGACGAGCGCGGCAACGCGATGCCGAAGCCGCACTGGGTCACGCCGATCTATGTGCCGCTCGGAACGCAGATGTTGCACGCGGCCGGCCTCACGATGGCCGCGCGTTACAAGGGCCTCGATCGCATCGCTTGCACGTTCTTCGGAGACGGCGCGTCGAGCGAAGGTGACTTCCACGAAGCGTGCAATTTCGCGTCGAACCTGAAGATTCCCGTGGTCTTCGTTTGCCAGAACAACTTCTGGGCGATTTCGACACCGTCGAAGATCAACAGCGCAGCACCAACGTTTGCGCAACGCGGCCTTTCATACGGCATGCCGTGCCTTCAGTGCGATGGCAACGATCTCTTCGCGACCGTGTACACGATGAAGAAGTCGGTCGAGTACACGCGCTCGACCGGCCTTCCGTGCTTTGTCGAGATGGTCACATACCGTCTCGGCGATCACACCACCGCGGACGATGCCACGCGCTACCGCGACAAGGAAGAGGTCGAGACGTGGAAGGCCCGCGATCCGATCATTCGTATTCGCGAGTACATGAAGTCGAAGAAACTGTGGGATGACGCGAAGGAAACCGCGCTTCTTGCGCGCGTCGAAGAAGAAAACGCGGCCGCGGTCGCGCGTGCCGAAGGAATCGACGCGCCACATCGCGCGGACTTCTTCGATTCGATGTACGCGGAAACCCCGCAAGATCTCGTGGTCCAACGCGAAACGATGCACACGCACTCGCTTGGTCAAGATCCTTCGCAACTTCCACCTGAAGCGCAGGAGCGCGCGCGCCAAATGGACGCCGAAGCCGCTGCCGCGCACGCACATCACTGAACGCATTTCTGACTCACTCCGGACGACCACCATGGCGAACCTCAATCTTGTCCAAGCGATCAATCTCGCGCTCATTCAGGAGATGGAGAAGAACCCCGACATCGTTCTTCTCGGTGAAGATATTGGCGTGAACGGCGGCGTTTTCCGCGTCACCGAAGGCTTGCAAAAGCGCTTCGGCGAGAAGCGCGTCTTTGATACGCCGCTTGCAGAGTCGGGCATCATTGGTCTCTCGATCGGTCTCGCGATGGGTGGCTTGCATCCAGTGCCCGAGATTCAATTCGAAGGCTTCCTCGGACCGGCGTACGACCAGATCTGCTCGCACGCAGCGCGCATGCGCAGCCGCACGCGCGGCGCCTTCACGGTGCCGATGACGATCCGCATTCCAGTCGGCGGTGGCATTCACGCGCCCGAACTCCACAGCGATTCGCCCGAAGCGATTTACGCGCACACGCCTGGTCTCAAGGTTGTGATGCCGAGTTCGCCCTACGACGCGAAGGGCCTCTTGGTTTCCGCGCTGCGCGATCCAGATCCGGTGCTCTACTTCGAGCCGAAGCGCATCTATCGCGCGTTCCGTGAAGAAGTTCCGGAAGACGAGTACACGCTCCCGATTGGCAAGGCGCGCACGGTGTGCGAGGGCACCGATCTCACGATCGTGAGTTGGGGCGCAAGCGTCATCCAGTGCATGCAAGCGATTGAGAAGAGCGGCAAGTCGATCGAACTCATCGATCTGCGCACGATTTATCCATTCGACATGGACGCGGTCGCGGAGAGTGTGAAGAAGACTGGCCGTTGCGTGGTGGTGCACGAAGCACCGCTCACCTGCGGTTTCGGCAGCGAAATCGCCGCGCGCATCATGGAGAAGTGCTTCCTTGAACTTGAAGCGCCGGTGCAGCGTGTGGCGGGTTTCGACACGACGATGCCGTACTACAAGCTCGAACTCGACTACTTGCCCGACGCAAATCGTGTGACGCGCGCGATCGAAGATTGCCTCGCGTATTGAGCACCGCTCGAACGTGAAGCGCACTCGAGAGAGATCAACCAACGAAGCGCCCCGCATCTATCGTGCGGGGCGCTTCATTTTTGTTTCGATCGATACATTGTTGGTTCGTAGCACTGCTTCGTGACGCAACCTGCTTACGGACTCCACTGCGAAAGCAGCGCGGCGAGATCGCTCGCACCAACCGTTCCATCGTGATCAAGATCGGCATACGAGATTCGGCCGATTGGAACAGCGCCCCACGCACCGAGCAGTGCTGCGAGGTCCGCTGCATCGATCGACACGTTGCCACCCTTGCGTGGCGGCACAATGTCAAACGCCGCGCGAGGTACGAGTGAGCGATCGGTGTCGGCAACGGTCGCTTTGGCTTCAACCACACCACTTCCGCACTTTCCTGGAAACGGTGCATTCGAAACAAACGGTGTTGCGGCGTCCGCAATGGCTTGTTTGATCAGCGCGGGAATGTCATTCGCGTTGACGCTCGCATTTGGCCAATCTGGATGGGAACTTCGCTCAAGCGCCGCTACGCCCGAAACCCATGCCGATGCGAAACTTGTTCCACTGGATGCGCGGTAGTACGGAGCCGTCGGAAGCGCGATACCAAGCAGCGCCTTGTCATCCACGGGAGCGGTGTTGATCGATCCTGGCGGCGTCTCAGCTGGTCCACAGACCGTCACCGTGTCGTGTCGATTCGAGAGATTCTCCGCGAAGTTCCCGATCGCATTCGATCCGCCAACACTGATTACGCCCGGATACGCGGCCGGATACACCGCAAGATCTGAACCGCGGTTTCCAGCGCTCGCAACGACCGTGATGCCTTGCGCAAGCGCCGTTGAAACGTACGACTGAATGTGGGGCAAATCCGCTTCCACCATCAACGACATGTTGATCACTTGCACCTTGGCATCGATCGCCGCCTCGATGGCTTGTGCGATCAGATACGAATCGGTCTTCCCGTCGCTGTCGATACAACGAATGTGGTACTGCCGCGCTTCTGGCGCGACAAGCGCGATGATGCTTCCAACGAAGTTGCCGTGCCCGACGCACTCGTCGATCAGACTGTCTTGTTCGGGGTCGCTGTTGATTCCATCTGGCGCGTCGATTGGCGGCGCGGGAAGCGCCGGATTCATCGCGAAGCAGTCGAAACCACGGTCCACGAGATAGGGACGTAGTGGTCCCTGTGCGAAAACGCCGGTATCAAGCACCGCCACCGTGACGCCGCGGCCGGTTGAGAATCCATGGGCGGAACTCAACAGCAATGACTGCGTTCCGTATTGATCCGCGAAACTTGTTAGCGTGAAGTCCTCGGGATCACCAACGCCAATCCCACTGACCCAAATACTGCCCGTTTGACCGCCGCCGATACCCATGTCGACGGGTACGACAACACCGTCGACCAGCCCGGAATTCACTGCATTGTCGAGAACCATCTCCACCGCCTCGTAGTCAGGCGGTGCCGCTTCGGTCACAACCAACCTGAGCGGCGTGATCCCTAGGTTCTCAAGCCGCGGCTCAAGGAACGCAGCGACTTTTACGTCACTGAGATTCGCGAGGAGTTGAGCGACATTCGCCTCCGAACCTTCGATCAAAAGCAAATCAGCGGGCGGAATGCGTGGTGAAGCGAAAGCTGTCGTCACGAATGCACTCATCACCAACGCCATTCCTGTGACGGCTTGGCGCGAGCGTTGCATAAACCGATGGTGCATGAGTGATTGAAGCATGTGGTGCGCTCAGGCGAAAACCATTACGTAAGAACATCGCGGCCAGGTACCTAATTCGCCCACATTCCGAAACATAATTATGCTTTCGATCTGCGCAGTTCAAAGGCTTCACCACGATTTTCGCCGGACGATTTCCCTAATCGGCGAGAGAGGCGGAACGTCCATCCCGACGAAAACCCGGGGCCGTGGAACTTCTCGGATGAAACGCTGTAGCGCCGCCGACCACGGTGAATGCCGCTGCTGCCGCAGGATGCGCGCCGCTCTTCAACATCAAACGTGACGCGGCAACAAGGCGTGCTGTGCGCGTGGAATCGACGCCGGGCGAACTCGCGCCCGCGTCATCGTGCGTGTAGACCGCCTCCATGAGACGCTCGCCATCTTCGTCGCGCACCGGCCAAAGGCTCGCGATCATCCGCGAGGCTCCTGCCGCCGCAAATCCGCGCAAAAGCCCAAACCACTGCTCGCCCGCACCGTCCGATGCGAGCCCAGTTGAGCAACCACTCAGGATGATCTCTTCCGGCACCGATTCGAGTGCGTGCGCCTCATGCGCACCAAACCAACCATCAGCCAAGAGCAGCCCCGCGAGATTTGGCGCATTCGCCGGGAACAGCCCGTGACAGGCGATATGCGCAGAGTCGCACGAGCCGAGCGCGTGCACGAACGATGCTCGAGTCGCCGCTGCACCATCGAGATGCACAACCTTCCCGCCGTCGCTTGTCACACGCTCAGCGACACGTCGACCCTCGCGCGCAAATCCAGCAGTACGTTCGTCTGCAACACTTACGACAAGTGTTTGACCCGTCGTTCGCGCAACTCGAGAGTTCGCATCGAGTCTCGCGGCGATGCCGAGCGACGGAGCCACTGATGCGAGCGTGTCAACCGGTGCGAGCAACCCAAGAGGAAGCCCCGCGAGTGAGGGCGAAGGAACAAGCACGATCGAATTCGTAGCGCTCAGGTCTGATGAAGTTCGCAAGTGATCTTGAAGCGGCTCGAACAGCGCAACGCGCAACGCTTCAAACGCCGAATGACCCGCGGCGTTTGCGCGCGGTGACGACATCGTCGCCCCTGATAAATAGCGCGCGACTTGAAACCGAAATCGAGCAATCTTCTCGAGCAGCGCCGAAAGATCGTGCGTCAACCAGACAAAGTTTGTCGATGCGGCCCGATCGGAACTCCGTGGAACACAAAACGCACCAAGCTTTCCATGGTCTTCGAAAAAGACAATCGCGCGGGAGTGTGGTCGCTCCAAAGTCGCGTACGCGCTCTCGGTCGATGCAATAGGGGCAATAGGGGCAATGTGCGCGCCACTTGCGCGACTCGCTCCGGGAACTCGTGCAGCAATCTCCTCATCGACTCCCTCTGCAGCATGCTCTCGAACATGTTGAACATGCTGAACGGCCTGGTGAATGGCTCGATCGAGTGCACTTCGAGCTTCGACTCGGACGGAATGTGATGCTGCCGCAAGTACTTCAGCGCGTTGCTCGGATGGATCGAGCACGGGGCTATGCGCGAAACGACGCGATTCATGCTGCAACGGTTTCGTACGAGTGAGCGATTCGACGATGGTTCGATTTCGCGCGTTCTCAAGTACATCGAGGGCTTCGGCAACATGTGCAGCATCAATGCCTTCTACATCCGCTGAACACACTTCGAGTGGCAGCAGAAGTTGTGAAGCAAGCTCGTTGTACGCCTCCAGTCGATGTGAGAGGAAGCTCCGTCGAATTGTGGTCACAGCGATCCGATCTTGCACATGTTCCACGCCGCGTACCGCTTTGCGCGCGGAAGCGAGCGCTTGCCGCCGAATGTCAGAACGTACTTCGGATCGCCCCATGACTTCTGCGCTCTGCCGAAGCGCACGCGCGAGTGCGAGTTCGGCTTCAGCAACGATCGCTGACACGTTGAGCGACACTGCGAGATCACATGCCTCGCGCGCCGCCGCTATCGCGTCGATGCCTGCATTTCGCTGCGCGAACGAATTTGCCAGCAGTGCAAAGACGCGCTCAAGCGGCGTTTCCGCGATAGCCAACGCAGCATTGGCTGCTGCTTGCGCCTCCGCTCGCTTTCCACAGCGGACGAGACATGTCGTGCGCGCGACTTGCGATTGCGAGATTCCGATTTGATCGCCAAGAATCGTGGCGATGGCGTGTGCATGATCAAGATGATTGAGCGCTTCGCGAGCATTTCCACAGCTCAATTCAAGACGGCCGCGCAGTAGCCATGCTCGAGCTTCGTCGGCACGCAAACTGTGACGTGCAGCCAACTCTGCAGCTTGCGAAGCAAGATCCGCGGCGTCATGCAAGAGACCGGCATCTTCAAGAAGCTCTGCTTCTTCGAACGCGAGTCGGCATTCTTCAGCGTATGCACCGAGTGCTTGAAACCGTTCACGCGCGAGCCGAAACGCGTGAAGTGCTGCTTCGATATCGCCAGATTTCGCGAGTGTGTGTGCGAGATTCCCGCGCGCGAGCGCGGCGTGAAGATGCCCACCCTGTACCTCATAGAAGCGAGCGGCGTCATCGAACGCGCTAATCGCCCGTGCAAACTGCGCGAGTTGCACGCAGGACTCTCCAAGGGCATTCAATGCTGCACCACGAATAGGGTCGATGGTCGCACCCTGCGCGAGAACACGTTCAAGGAGCGCTGCCGCATCGGCCGGTCGGCCGAGCGCTTTGGCGACATTCGCAAGATTGAGTTCAGCGCGCGCGACAAGCGCGTGTTCGTCGAGCGCTTTCAGTTCAACGACTGCGCGTGATCCCGCGCGGAGCGCGCCTCGCATGTTGCCTCGTTTTGCGCGCGGATGCATTGCCGCAACAAGGACCCGCGCCGCTTCAATTGCAGCAGCACGCGTTGCACGGTCTCGAAGCGCTAACTTCCGCGCACGTGCGGCAACACGCAGTGCTTCGGCTGTGTCGCCCAAATGGGAAAATGCGTTGATCGCGGCGCGCGCCACACGCGCCGCCGCCGCAAAGTCATACGCCTGTTCAAATTCAGCGCGAATCAATGGGAAAGACTGAGTCGCCGCGTATGGATCAGAGATCGCGAGCGACTCAAATTCACGAGCACGATGATCTCGGTCTTGGGACCCCTGCGCATCGAGAGCACATGTTGGCTGCGGTGCACTCGAGGATGGTTTCGAGTTCATCGTGTTCGAACGCCTCGCGCGGAAAGTAATTCTCCCTGTACATGAAACGCGACATCAACAAATTCAATCGCAGCATCAGCGTCCAACAAGGTCGCGACACAAGTGCCATCTTCATCGAGCTTCGATTCCAAAATGACACGGCCCGATGATGCGTCGAGAATCGCAAGCGCGCCTTGCAAACTCTCGCCCGGACCATCGACTTGCATGCGCAGGACTGGCACTCCGGACGACGATCGCTCACAGACGACATCAAGCCGCCAGATCGCACCGCCAAATGACTGGACCAATGGCGTCGCTCCGCGCAATGCTGGTTGGGCGAAGCTGGAAAGGCCTCTCTCAATACTCTGCTCAAAGGGCTCCAGGACCGCCGATTTCAGTCGATCAAGCCAACTCGGAACCCGCGGAAGTCGCGCTGCGAGCGCCGCAGCACGATCAAAAAGGGCGCGTGGCGCAGGGTCTGTGCGTTCATGCGCATCAGCGGCGATGGCTTCGCGTACGTCAAGCAAACTTCCATAAAGCCGCGCGATCCTCGCGTCACTCGCAGATCGCGCTGCGAGCGCCGCGCGATCCTCATCGCTCGCCTTGCCGAGCACAACATCGATGAGTGCCTCGGGATCCGTCGGATCACGGGGATTGGGAGGTGTTGATTCGTTGGCATCAGACATGATGAAGGCTCAAGGGAAATAACGAAATGCAGAAAACACCAGTGACAGGAGCCAACGGGGATGACGGCGCTGCCAGTATCCCAGCGCATCCAAAAGGCGCATCAAGATTGTGAGGAGTACCTCGGAGCATGTTCCGTACAGGGATCACCGTGCATTTTCTTTCAGAAGGTCCGTAAATCCATGTTCCGTCGGTTCAAAGCCAAGTGACTCCAACGCGGACAAAAGACGGCGCAGACAACGATTTCGAATCGGTCCGACCGAATTGACCGCGATCTCGAATCGCGCACCGATTGCGATGTAATCCGCTTCGCCCGCGCCAAGAAACAGTGCGCGAAGCAGTGCTTGGCAACGCTCGTCGATCGAACCTAGTGCTTGCAGAATCATGCGTCGTCGTTCGAATCGCGCAGCGTCTTGTTCAGTCGATGTGCGGTCTTCAGCGAATGAAAGCGACTCATCCGAGGAAGCATGACGACGACGCGCCCGCAACATGCGCCAAGCCTCGCGCTTGGTGGTCACAATCAGCCACGCGGAAAGACGTTCGATGTCACGAACGCTTGCGAGCGAACTGAGCAGAGAAGTGAAGACCGTTTGAGCCGCGTCTTCCGCATCGTCGCGCGAAAGGCCAGCTTTGCGCGCAGTCGCAAACACGAGACCTCCATATCGCTCCACCAGCGATGTCCACGCGACTCCATCGCCCGTCAATGCGCGCGCCACCAGTTCACGATCTGTGCCTGTGATTTCAACCACCTCTGCAAAATAGCGCATTGTGATGATCAAAAGAGGCTGCGGTAGGTCGTGTTCGCGTTCGGTTGACAAAACCGCGATCGACTGCGCTTTCAGCAATTTCGAAAAGGCGCGCTTGGAAACTCTGCTCTCCGCACCATCTTGCGGCCCGTGCAAGACCACGCGTCTCACCCGATCTCATCGCCCAAGCCCTGCTTTGAAGAAAGGGCGTACGACACCATGCGGGCTCGTTGTACGCATCGCCTGCGCTCGTTGTACACGCTGCTCTTTCATACATGCGGCTGCTCGCACCGTGCGGCACAGCGTGCGCTTGGTCGTGATGTGCGCGGAATTCTCGGCGCTCGCGATTTCCCCTCGCTCGACTGTGTGGTCGAACTTTCGCGCGCGCTCGGCTTATCTCCAAGCGTCGTCGTCGATCTCCTTGCGTCTTCTGAAGAGCATGCTGTGTGCGAGGCGAAACGCGAACACGCGAGAGATATGCAATCTCCCATCGACGGTGGAGCACACGACGCGTCCTTCGAAGCGCATGTGCTTCGCGCCGATCTCGATGAAAACGTGCACGCACTGGCTTCGCTCCTTGAAGTGGTTCCGCCAGATCGGAGCAACATCCGCGCCGCGCTGGTTGCGCGACTTTCGACAATCCGCGGCGCGTGGTGTGATCGCTCGCGCGACCTGCATCACGAACGCGGCGCACCTTCGTGCGCATTGTCAGCTGTGCTCGATCTCACTCGATATGCCGAGTCTGAACTCGCGAAGACGTGGTGCCTCCGTGATCACGTGTCCTACGCATGTGATGAAGGTCGCCATGGCACGTCACATCTCGAATCACGTCACGCACTTTCCACATTTATGTGCGACTCTGTTGATGCTCACGCACTCACCGTACGCGCAGACTTTCATCTCAAGAGCCTCGACATCATCGAACGCGCGCGACAGTCGAAAGTGGGTCTGATCGATGCGACTTCGCGGCTTGAAATGCTCGCTCGACATCGCGAAGCCTTGATGCTGCAAGGAGACTCCATCGCTCACGTGTGGACGAGTTCCATCGTTGGGCTGACCGCGTTGCGCGTTCTACGCATCGCGCATGCGCACTCTCTGCAACGCGCGACAGATCAGACCTACCGCGACGCGTGCGTACGCAGAATTGCGATTGAAGCTGGCTTCATGCTTGACGATGCCACACGTTGTGGCGATCCACGCAGCGAACGACTCGCGTGTGCACGTCGCGCACGCTCCATTCTCGCGGAACAAGCCGTTCGCACTGCCGACGGCGAAACCGTGCTCGAACGCGCCGATGAACAAGACCTGCTTGAACTTCGGGCAGCGGCTCTGCGCTTTCCGGACGCCGGTGGATTCATCCAACGTTTCCGCAATCAAACGACATTTTCGCAACTTGCGCATTTCGCGATTGACGCCTCGTCGGCAGATCGTCGAATGCGCGCACTTGTCCCCATGCACGCGTTCAGGGTGGCGAACGCGCGCGACAGATCGGAGTCACGATGCTGACGGATGAGATCAATAGCCTTGAGGCAGCGCGCGAGGCGCTGGCTCGTGAAAGGCTGGAGGAATTGCAAGCCCTCGCACGGACGTATCGAAGCTGGTCGGTGAAGGAACTCGCACACGCGCTTGGCCGACAGCCTGGACGACTTGTGCCTGAGAGTGGCATGCCGAAGATTGACTTGGTGGTCGCATTGGCGAAGGCGCTCGATTGGCCGGTCGAAGCGGTCGTCGATCATCTCGTCAAACCTGCAAGCGACGCGCGTCGATCGGTCATGCAGGACACCGCTGTGGACTTCAAGCGGCTGTACAACGAGAGTCTTGAGAAGCGCATGGAACGCGATTTCGCGGAAGCGGTGCGTCTTGCGGTGCGCGCGGGTGCGGCCGCGGATACATCAACGCGCAAGGCAGCTGCGTTGATCGTCGAGGCGAATGCGCATGAGGCAATGGGTTCGTACACCGAAGCGGTGCGCGGACTTCGCCAAGCGTGCGCGCTCGACGATGTTGCGATCGATTGGCGCATGCTCTGTGATGCGAATCTCGCGAATATGTTGTTCATGCAAGGACAACCGACGCACGCGCTTGGTATCGCAGCGTCGGTTCTCGACTACGTCGGAACGTTGAAGGACACGAACGTTCTCCGCGCAGCCCGCGTGGTTGCACATTGGTCGCGCGGTCATGCCATTCGTTCGTCGATTCCGCTTGGAAACTGCGAAGCGTGGAAGCCGCTCGCTGAAACCGCGCGGGCCGATTTCGTTGCGGCGCGTGAGCTTGTGCATGATCTCGCATCGAAAGAGGACTCTGCGATGCGATACTACGGAACGATGGCCGCATCGATGGACGCGGTCATTCTCGAATTGGATGCGATTTGCTCGCCAGATCTCGCGGAAAACACGCTTCGCGAATTGCTCGCGATCACTCGTGAACAAGGCTCACTAGAGCCATCGCTCGGCGAACGCAAGGCGTGGGCTGCTGTTGGCCTCGCGAACACCGCGAAGCGATTCTTGGGTGACGAAATGCAGCGTCGCGGCACGCTTGAGATCGCTTCTGCAACGTTGCGTGCGCACGCGATCGCAACGAGCAACTGGTACTTCGCGCATCAACATCTTGAGCTTGACGCGGAGCGGCGTCGCAAACTCACCGGAAACGCCATCGCTCCTCGAGCACTCGATGCCATCGAAGCAAAGCTTGTGGCCGGAGTCCTTGGTCAAGTCCCCGCATCACGCCAGCATGCTGGCGAACTTCTGGCGCTTTACGGTCAGATGGAAGGAACTCGCTGATGTTCTCATCAACACCATCACATACACAACGAAGCACGATCAACTCACTTCTTGCAATCTTCGCGATGCCACTTGTCGCTCTGACACTCGCAACAGGCGGCGCACGCGCGAGTGTGCCTGATGCACCCCCTGCAGTGCCGTCGGAGATCGCTGAGAGTCTCGCGCCACCTCCGCCACAACCGCCCGCGGATCCATTGGCACCAGCACAACTCACAAAGCGCATTCGCGTTGAGTACGCGACCGTGGTGTATCCAGCATTCGTCTCTTGGCTTGGTACATCAAACGGTCTTCCAAACTCGGCTGCGACGTTTGGCATGTTCCTGACGTTCCAAGCCATGACACCGACTCAGCGCTATTGCTACATGCGGTGCTATGTGGAAATGAACGGTTGATCTCGTCGAGGTCTTTCCTGTTCTGTGTCTGACAGCGTCCGAATCCCGTGGTTCCAGAGCCCAAGCGGCGAAGGTTCCACGGGATTCGGCGCTTTTCTTCCAACTGCGCCATGCCCGGTGCGCACGGCGCATTCAGCTAGGTTCGTGCGAGTTTCGCGCACGCGCGATGCCGCGTACACGTCACGAGATGCTCGTTGTACATGCCCACCGCCTGCATAAACGCGTAGACGATCACCGGACCACAGAACGTGAACCCACGCTTCTTGAGCGTCTTGGCCAACGCACGACTTTCCATGCTCTCCGCGCGGATGTCCTCACGACGTGCGAGTTTCAAATCGATCGTGCGGTGATCGACCGCGGCCCACAAGAGATCGCGAAACGCGCCGTCGCCCGCCTCCATGACCTCGAGCCACGCACGTGCGTTCTTGACCGCGCCTTCGATCTTGAGCCGCGAGCGGATGATGCCGTCGTCCTTCAAGAGTCGCGCGACGTCGCGCTCTGTGAAACGCGCGATCTTCTCGGGATCAAACTGTTTGAATGCACGCTGAAACGCTTCACGCTTCTTCAAGATCGTGATCCACGAAAGCCCGGCTTGAAAGCCATCAAGGACGAGTTTCTCGAAGAGCGCGCGATCATCAACGACAGGCACGCCCCACTCCGTGTCGTGGTAGGCGACGTAGATCGGGTCGGTGCCGCACCACCAGCAGCGGTCCGGCTGTGTTGCGGGGTGCTTTGCGGCTTCCGCTTGACGCCGAACATCCGCCGCGGATTGCACGCCTCCTTTCTGCGCCGGAGTGCTACGAGCAGTGCGTGGACGTTTCGTCATAGCGCACAAGATAGAACACCTCGAAAAGAAACCAACCCCGCACAAGGCGGGGCTGGTGATTCACGCACGATGAGATCTGCACATCCAGAGCATCCGGAGAGTACTTCTCGGGATGCGGTTCAATCATCTAGAGCATCCCGAAAGTCCTTTTCTGGATGCGGTTCAACCACGACGCAGTTCTCTCACCCAGAGCATCCCGAGAGTACTTCTCGGGATGCGGCTCAACTCAGTGGCAACCACAGCCTGAGCCGCAACCAGCGCCTGCCATCTGCTTCTTCGCAGCGCCTGCGGCGATCTTCGCCTTCGCGAACGCGATCGCAGCTGCGCCGGTCGAACCAGTGCCAGCCTGCTTGAGAACGGTCGACGTCGTCGCTTCGATTTCGACGATCTTGTGATCGATCTCACCTTCGGTCATGCCGAGGTAGAGACCAGCAAGGCGGATCAAGCCGCCGGCGTTCGCGATGAAGTCAGGTGCGTAGCAGATGCCGCGACGCGCAAGCAACTCGCCGTCCGCCGCTGGATCGCGCAACTGGTTGTTCGCGGTGCCGCACACGATGCTGCACTTCAAGTGCTGGATCGTGCTCGCGTCAAGAATGCCGCCAAGCGCGCAGGGCGCGAGGATGTCGACCTTCTCTTCGAAGAGGTTGCGATCATTGCCGAGGGCAACGCAACCGAGTTCTTCGACGGCGCGCTTCATCGTCGGCACATGCACGTCGGTGACAAGCACCGCAGCACCCGCCGCGCGGAGCAACTTCGCCAAGCGGAAACCCGTTGCGCCAACACCTTGGATCGCGACGGTGAGGTTCGCGAAATCAACCTTGCGACCCGTGTGGGCGAGGCAAGCCTTCATCGAATTGAAGCAGCCCTGCGCGGTGAACGGCGACGGATCGCCGCCGTGGCTGACGGTGTTGCCGCCCATCACGTGCTTCGTCTCAAGCGCCATCCAGTCGCAGTACTGCGGGCTCACGCCTACGTCTTCCGCCGCGATGTACTTGCCCGCGAATGTCTCGACGAAGCGGCCCATCGCGCGCGCTTCTGCTTCGCTCGGCTGATGACCTTGCGCAGGCATGATGATGACGCTCTTCGCGCCGCCCATCTGAAGACCCGACGCGGCAGCCTTGTACGTCATGCCTTCCGACAAACGAAGCACGTCGTACAGCGCGTCGCCTTCGGTCGCGTAGGCCCAGCGACGCGTGCCGCCGAGTGCGTTTCCGAGAGCGGTTGAGTGAATCGCGATGATCGCCTTGAGGCCGGTCTTCGCGTCGTGGTGGAATGCCACGCGCTCGTGGCCGTAAGACTGCATTTCAGCAAGGACGTTCATGGCTATTCAAAACCTCAGATGTACGGGAGAGAAACAGTGAAGAACGATGATGGAGTGCAGTGCTGCGTCCGGACACTGCACACAGATAGACGGATGAGGAACCTACCAACTCAGCGATGCTTTGGGCTTCCTGAAGAGCGACTTCGGTGCGATCAAAGTCGTCTGAGTTCGACCAAAGTCGTTGCAACGAATGTCAGTGCGACTTGAGCGCTGCCATGTCGCCCGCGTACACCGAGCCCGAACCGAACTGCGGAATGCCAGCCTGCTGCGATGCAGGCGAGCGGCCCGTGCCGAAGTACTTCTGATCCGGCGTCTTCTCGGGGATGGAGTAGTTCGCATTCGGAAGAAGATCGGACGCAGCAAAAGCGGCGGCGGCGGCCTTCTTCATCGAAGCATCGGTGTTCACGAAGAGCGCGCGGAGTTCCGTCGCTTGCTCGCTGCGCGCGATCGCGCAGAGGTGCTCGACGATCGCGAGTTCGCGCTCCATCGCCGCACCTTCGAGGCCTGCGCGCAAGTTCGCGTCGCAACGCGAAATCGTGCAAGTCATCGCGTGAATCCACAGCGCGCTCATCGAGAGTCGCGCCTGAATCGTCTGGTTCGAGATGAGACGCTCTTCGTGCTCCTTGAACATCAACTTGACGTGGTGGCTGTGCTCTTGAATGCGCACCATCAAGTCGTCGGCGAGGTGACGGAGGCGCGGATGCACCTTCGATGCCTTCGGAGCGCCGCGACGAACGCCGAGGAAGAGTTCAGCGCCGACTTGCATCGCAGTGCCGATGTGCGCGAACGGATTCGCCTTCACCTTGAGCAAGTACTCGCCGAGTTGCTTCGAGCCGTACGCGAAGATGAACGAGTGCATGACTTCGTTCGCGCCTTCGACGATGATGTTGATGCGCGAGTCGCGCCACATGCGCTCGACGTGATTCTCCGTCATGTAGCTTTCGCCGCCCATGCACTGGATCGCATCGTTCACAACGCGGTAGCCGAATTCGCTGCAGAAGACCTTGCACATCGCGGTCTCGAGCATGATGTCTTCGTCATGACGATCGAGGAAACCTGTCGTCATGTAGAGCATCGCGTCGGCGGCGTAGACATACGCAGCCATGCGCGCGACCTTCTCTTGCATGAGGTCGAACTCGCCAATCGCGCGATCAAACTGATGACGCGACTTCGCCCACTTCGTCGCCTGCTCCATCGAGTAGCGAGCGGCGCCGAGCATGCCCGCCGACAGCGTGCAGCGGCCGTAATTCAAGCAGGTGAGCGCAACATTGAGGCCCTTGCCTTCCTTGAAGAGGAGGTTCTCCTTCGGAACCTTCACATTCGTCAACTTGATGCGCGCTTGCCACGTACCGCGAATACCGCACTTCGAGCGGTTACGGCTGAAGATGTCGACGCCTTCCATGTCGGGCGTGCAGATGAGCGCGGTGACTGCGTCCTTCGTCTTGCCCGTCTTCGGATCGGTGATCTTCTGCTTCGCCATCACGGTGAAGAGGCCGGAAAGCGCGCCCGAAGTCGCCCACTTCTTCTCGCCGTTGAGGATGTAGTGCGTGCCGTCGGCGCTGAGTTCGCAGCGCGTTTCTTGGCCGCCTGCGTCGCAACCGACGTTTGGCTCAGAGAGGCAGAACGCGCTGAGCGTCGACTTCGCCATGAGCGGGAGGAAGCGCTTCTTCTGCTCGTCGTTGCCGAAGAGCATGACAGCCTTGCAACCGATCGACTGGTGCGCCGAGACGAGCACCGCGGTCGAGCCGCACGAACGGCCAAGTCGCTCAAGCACGCGGTTGTAGCTCGTGATACCGAGGCCAAGACCGCCGAACTGCGCGGGAATCGTCATGCCAAGCACGCCGAGATCGAAGAGCTTCTGGATGACCCACTGTGGGATCTCTTGCTTCTGATCGATCTCAATCGAAGGGTGCTCGGTCTTCAGGTAGTGGTCGAGCGCGGCGAGCAGTTGGTCGCACTTCGCAGTCTCTTCCGCGGAAACGGTCGGATAGGGGAACGCGAGCTCCTCGCGGAAGTTGCCCCAGAAGACGTTCTTGATCAGACCCATCGACGACGGATCGGGGCCAAGCATTTCTTGTGCTTGCTCGATCTGCTTGCGGTCCTTCTCGGAGACGTTCTTCAGGTCTTTGGCGAGGTTGGCGTTCGACATAGGAGTTCTCGTGCGTGGATGATCCGGTCTGCACCGGGGGACTAGGCCCATAGAGCAAGGCAGCCTGGGTTGAGGCAGCCTCGAGTGAGGCAGCCATGGGGGAAGGGGCCATGATAGGTTGCCTTCCGCGGGAAGGCATTGGTTCGGCGTCGCTGCGACGACGAGAACACACAGTTCTGCGACTGCGGACAAGTTGTCAAGAGTGCGCGTTGGGCGCGCACGAGTGACGGACGGAGCACGTGATGGCGAACCGGTCGGCATTTCCAACGACGCACGCGACGTGGCTTGAAACGCTGCTCGTAGAGCATGACCCGCGCGCGGATCGCCGTGTGTCCGATACGCATGGCGTTT
>JBJOHQ010000201.1:0-3288 GCA_046047595.1 Planctomycetota bacterium
AACTGCTGAAGTCGCACGGCCCAAATCCGCGTTACGGCTTGACGTGGTGGCTGCTCGCCGACGATGACAACAATCCCGAGGATGCGATTGCCGCGGGCCTCGCAGCCGATCGGTTGGAACCTGATCCGAACGACAACGCGGTGCGACGTGGCATTCGCGGCCGTCTTGCTGACGCTGCTCGTCGCCGCGCCGATCAAGCAGCGGCGGAGGCGCAGAAGCCCGAAAACGCGAATGCTCCGATCATCGGCGCGATGGCCGCGGGCAAAGGCATGCAACGACTGTATGTGTTGCCGGAAGCGAACCTCGTCGTCGTGCGGTTCGGATCGGTCGATGGCGGCAACAACTACGCCGACGCCGAGTTTCTCAAACTGATGCTTGGCGAGAACATGAGCAGTGCGGCAACGAAGACGGCGCCAACGAACGAGGCTTCAACGAACAAGGCGCCCACGAACAAGGCGCCCGCGAACAAGCCCCCAACCTCCGAACTTCCTTCGAAGTAGGATCCGTTGGTGCACGCGTCCACTGACGACTTCGACCGCGCAACAGGGGGCTCCGCGCCGCCCGCGCACGGTCGCGCACTGTCGGCGTCGGTGCCGCGCCCATTGCTCTTCGACCACATGCCCCGTTGCGGCGGGACATCGTTCACCGCGTGGCTTCGCGCGCAGTACGCGCCCGAGCGCACACTCTCGCTCGAAGGCCGCGGCAACGCCGAGCGAGTCGCGGCGTTTGCGGCGCGTTCGGAGTCCGACCGTTTCGCGATGGAACTGGTTGTGGGCCACGCTTCACGCGACGTCCTTCATCTCATTCGTCCCGACATGCTGCGGATCACCTGCTTTCGCGATCCCGTGGCACGGGTCGACAGTTTCTATCGCTACGTTCGCGCCGAGCGCGCGCACATTCACCATGAGTTCGTGATGCGCGAAGAGTTGAGCCTTGCCGCGTTCGCACGTGATCCACGGATTCCTGGCGCGCAGAACTACTTCACCTATCAGCTCTCGCGGCTTCCGCGCGAGGAGATCGCGCGTGACCCGAAGGGTGCCGTCGAGGCCGCACTCGCGTTTCTCGCTCGCGAGTTTGACCTTGTCGGATCGCTTGCGCGGCTTGATCGCTTTGCGGCCGAGGTCGCGACGACGGCGCGATTCCCGGGCGAGTATTCGACGAAAGTGATGCCTGAGACAGAACCGCGTCGTACCGCGGGTTTCGTCACGCGCGTGCTGCGATGGCTTCGTGCCGAACCGCGCGATGTCTCGCTGAGCGCGCCCTCAACGCGACCCGCGATCGCGCATCTCAATGCTACGGACGGCACGCGCCGTGCACCGCTCGACGCGGATACCCAAGCCGTGATCTGCGCCATGAACGAAGCTGATATCGCGTTCTTCCAACGAATCGAGTCGGCGGCCGGCTCGACGCTCCCAGGTGGGCGCTGTCGCGTTGTGTGAGTCGTAGGACTTCGCCTCCGGACGTCCGGCCGCTCCCGCCGCTCCCGCGCTCCCGCCTCTCCCGCCTCTCCCGCCTCTCCCGCGCTCCCGCGCTCCCGCCGCTCACGCCAAAAAGACATCGCCCCGCGCGAGGCACGGGGCGATGCAATTCTTGATTCACCTTCAAGCAAGACTTGGAAGGCTTGATCGAGCAAGCGCGGTTTGCGAAGCGCAACGGCTCATCGCCGCAGGCCACGCAACCAGCGATCCCAACGAGCTATCACTCTGCCTTCGCAGGCTCAGCAGCCTTCTTGCGCGCTTCAGCGGCGTACGCCGTGCGCTTGTCAGCCACGCGGCGGCGGTTCGAGCGGCGACCGCTGACTTGCGGGCCCTCTTCCTTGCCGACGAGCTGGAGGATGCAGAGATCGGTCTGATCACCAACGCGACGCTTGTCGAGCTTGATGATGCGGGTGTATCCACCCGGACGATCCGCGTAAAGCGGCGCAACCTTGCTGATGAGGTGCTGCACGAGGCGCGGAGCCTTGCGGAGTTCACCGTAGCGGTTGAACTCAATCGCGTCTTCCGCCGGAAGATCCCACAGGTTGTGGAGGTTCTTCTTCTCTTCCTTCGTGTTCGGATCCTTGATCCACGCGAAGACCGCGCGATCGTTGATCCGCGACTCGATGGCGCGGCGGCTTGCGAGGCCCGACTGCTTCGCCATCGTGATCAGCTTCTCGACGAATGGCTGAACAGCCTTCGCCTTGGGAAGCGTGGTTTCGATCTGGCCGTGCTCAAAGAGGCCAGCGGCGAGGTTGCGGAGCATCGCGCGACGGTGATCTTCCTTCACGCACAGTTGCTTGCCAAATACACGGTGACGCATGACTCGTTCCTATCTGGGCGGAACCCTTTGGTCCAGCCCGAATCACTTCT
This sequence comes from Planctomycetota bacterium, assembly GCA_046047595.1. Classification (GTDB taxonomy): domain Bacteria; phylum Planctomycetota; class Phycisphaerae; order Phycisphaerales; family SM1A02; genus QWPT01. The sequence continues at coordinate 2,349 of JBJOHQ010000201.1, forward strand.
CAAGTTGTCTGAGCTGACCTCGTGGGTGCATGCTTCGCATGACTCGCTCGGCTCATCTCAGGAAGGTCGCTTCTCGCGGCTTCTCTCGTTTCGAGTTTCGCGCTTCCTCGCGCGAACTCACTCACACACAGTTTCCAATCGTCTCACTCGTTTCACTCATCTCACTCGCGACGCTGGTCGCACACTCAGCCGTTCAGGACGCCGTCCGGAACTGGGAATCCGAGGTGAAGACCAATCTTCTCGAGTTCAGACTTGACTTCGCGCAACGACGTGCGGCCGAAGCTGCGCACGGCGAGCAATTCATCTTCAGTGCGCTGCACGAGTTCACCGACCGAGCGGATCTTGGCCGTCTCGAGGCAGTTCGACGCGCGGACGCTGAGTTCGAGTTCGGTGACCGGCATGCGGAGCTTGCGGATGAGTTCATCATCTTGCTCGTTCGCAGCGGCGACGTCATCGGAAACAACGTTCGAGCCGAGCTCATCGAACTGGACGAACGGATTGAGGTGCTTGCGAAGAATCTTCGCGGCCTCAACGAGCGCCATTTCGGGAGTCACGGTGCCGTTGGTCCAGAGGTCGAGCGTCAACTTCTGGTAGTTGGTCTGCTGACCGACGCGGGTGTCTTCGGTCGCAAAGCGGACGCGCTGCACTGGCGAGAAGATCGCGTCGATCGGAATCTCACCGATGACTTGATCCGCGCCGCGCGCGTTTTCGTTCGCGATTTGCTCACTCGCGGGCATGTAACCACGGCCCTTCTCGACCGTGAATTCGATGTCGAAGTCGATCTTGTCGGTGAGCGTCGCGATGACTTGGTCGGGATTGATGATCGCAATCGATGCATCGCACTCGATCAATTCCGCGGTCACGTCGCCCGGGCCTTCAGCCGAGAGGCGCATCGTCTTCGGGCCGTCGCCGTCCATCGCGACGACGATGCCCTTGATGT
>JBJOHQ010000202.1:0-7345 GCA_046047595.1 Planctomycetota bacterium
GGGTGGATAACCCGCTTTGGTTCGCCGGGGATATCCAGCGGCCAGGGCCAACACGACGCGACGCTTGCACGTCATCGGTTGATCATCGGTTCGCCTGAAGCACGATCTCGGCGACGGCCGCGAACCCGTCGCGGTCGTGGTGACCGGCCCGAGCCTTCGCGACCGCGGCGATCCGCGGGTCCGCGTTCTCCATGGCCACTCCAAGTCCCGCATGACGGATCATTTCGAGGTCATTGAGGCCGTCGCCGATCGCGACGGTTTCGGCCGGATCAATCCCGAGTTCGGCGCACACGGCCTCGATTGCGGTCCATTTGTTGACCCCGCGGTCAAACGCCTCAAGGAGATGCGTCGGCGAGTTGATCGCGTCTTCGGCCGTTTGTGCGCTCCAATGTTGAACGGCGAGTCGATCACCGAATTCCTGCGCGATCCGCTGTGCAACCGGCGCGAGAACGGCGGCCGGCGCAACGCCGCCCACTCGCACGGTGTGCTCAATGGACGGATGGTGCTCGATGGACGCGACACGCTGAAAGGTGACTGGAAAGACCTCGAACCACCATTTGGTCGCTGGGTCAAACGCTTGGTCGCCAACCATGACGTAGTCAAAGCCCGCTTGCGTGTGGTCTTGCAGGTGCTGCGAGAGCAGTCCGTAGTCGGCAAGAATCGCGCTTGTCCCGCGCACGAGGTCGTCGGGAAGTCCGCGGCGGATGATGACTCGGCCGTCGGTCGCGTCGTGGACGAGGGCGCCGCCAGCCATGATCGCGTGCCCGACGTGGTTGATGAAGTCGAGGACGTGGTCCGCTTCACGCAATGCGCGGCCAGTCGCGGGAATGACTTCCACGCCAGCGTCCTGCAAGCGGCGAATGGCGAGCAGATTCGCCTCACTCACCTGTCCGCGGCGATTGAGAAGCGTGCCATCGAGGTCGGTGATGACGAGTCGGTAACGCACAGAGAGAGGATACGAAAATCGCGCAGGCGCTTCCGAGGCTCCGCATGAATCCCCATGAAACCGCATGAATCCGCATGAAGCCGCGTGTGATCCCGCACACGAGTGAGCGACCGATCTTGCTCGATCCCGCTCGATCCTGCGCTCCGATTATCCTGCGCGTGTGCTTGCTGCCCACGCTGCGAATTCCGCGACTTCGCTCTACGCCGCCGAAGGGCTCGTGCTCCTCGATGCAGGCGAAGCGATTCTCAAAGGTGCACTCGAAAGCGTGGTTGAGGTTGGCGTGATCGCGGCGCCGAATGTGGCGCGACTGGCATCGCTTGCGCGCGTAGCGCAGTCCGAAGCGAATCGATCGCTCCTCGCGCGACACCAAACCGAACTTCATCTCGGTGGCGACGGAGCGCGTGCGGTTGCGATTGCGATGTCTGCCGTGCGTGGCGGTCGCAGTGCCGTCGCGGTGATCCCAGCGTCAGATCTTGTTGGAGCGGTCGAAGGTCTGCGTGGCGCGCGCGCATCGTTCGGAAATCCCGAGCAGGGCCTGGTGGTTGTGCTCGAGGATGATCCTGAAAACGAACCGATGATTTGTCCGCGACGACTTGCGATTGGCGCAGGTCTTCCTGTGGTGGAGCCCGCCGATCTTGCGAGCCTTCGCGATGCGATCGAGCAAGCGCTGCGACTTTCGCGAGCGGGAACCGTGCCAGTAGCGATTGTCGTGCATCGGCTGGTGCTGTCGTCGATGGAATCGGTTCCGGCGCGCCCGAATCGCATTGTGACCACGGTGGATGAGTTGATTCTTCAGCGCCGATTGCGTGGTGCAACGCGACTCGGCGACGCGCCAGATCTCCTCCGCGTTGCGCGTCGGCTTGAACTCAATGTCGCGACAAGTTTGCCAAGCCCTGGTGAACGTGAGGTCGTTGGATTCATCGCGCTTGGCGCGTGCGAACGCGCGCTCGCCGATGTTCTTTCTGAGTTGCAACTCGCGGGGCGCGTTCCAGTGCTTCGACTCGGACTCGTTTCGCCGATCGATGATTCTGCGCTTCAACGATTCATCGATCGAGTACAGCATGTGGTGGTGCTCGAGGCGCGCCCAGGCTCTGCGGCGCGATCGGTACTCGCGGTGATGGATCTTCTTCGTCGGCGCGGTGTGCGTATTCCGACGATTTCCTATCGCGAACTTCCCGCGACCCCGGAAGGCGATTCGCCCACGCTCGGTCCGAACGACGCGACGCGCCCCTCGATCTTGGTGCGTCGAATCGTGCATCTTTTGCACGCGGTGCGACCTTCGCTCTCCGTCGCGAAGAAGCTCTTGGAGTCAAACCCAGAGTTGGAATCGCTCGTGATTCCCGTTCGAACCGACGAAATCGGCGTCGATGCTGCAATGCGAGCCGTTCGTCAGATCGTTGTGGAACTCGATCAAGAGATGCGTGGGCGCCCCGAAGTTTTGGAGGGAACCGTGCGCCCCCGTGCGATCGCGATCGATGCGCTCCCGATTCGCGGAGATGCCGAGGAAGCGATTGTTGTCGAGCTCTATCCGCGTGAGCGATTCATGCTCGAAGGCACGGAAGCGGTGCGACAAGCCGCACGCGATGCGTATCGCCGCGTGCTCATCGCAGTTGATGTCGGGCGTGTTTCAGGTGGTGGTGCAGATCTTGCACGTCTCGCAGATGCGGCGATTCCAAGTGATGCGGCGGCGCGCGCACGAGTGATGCGTGTGGATCTCAATGATCGAAGCGCGACGCGCGTGCGACTTACGGAAGCGGTCGCTCTTGTTTCCGCCGATGAAACGCGACTTGTCGTGCTCGTCGTCACCGATGGACCGCCTGCGCGACTTGATCCTGACGCAATCGATCGAACCTTCGTCGAACGCGATCGACTTGGATACCAACCGCAACAGCGGCTGGTGTGGGACGCAAATCACGCATGCGAACTTCGGCCGCCGCCGCTCTCAGGTCTGCTCGATGAGGCGGAAGAGCAGGGCGCCACGCCGATTGAAGGTCGATTCACTTCGGAAGAACTCGCGGGGCGCGTTGAGGGCGTTGAGTTCCGCGCGACGACGCTTTCTGAACAAGTGGAAGTTGTGCGGACAAAGCCGCCCATCACCGCGTATTCGCGCGGCGCAGGTGGCTTGGCGCCGCCGCGTCCTGTGCACGGCGCGCAGGGGACTTTTCGCGCGCATATCGCAGGAAATCGCGGTGCGACGCCCGGGATTCTTGGGCGCATCCTCGCCGATGCCGGGCGCGTCATGGGCTATCGCGTCGAGATGCTCGCCTCGGATGAGCCGTGTGGACGCGGTCGTCGCGCGTGGGCACAAGTGCTCTTGGTTCGTGCGCGCGCTGGTGAATCGCGCGCGCCGCGTACGGCGATGATTCCCTACGGCGAAGCGGATCTTGTGCTTGGTATTGATCCGATCGAAACGCTTCGTGCGCTCGGTCCAGATCCTTCGTTGCGTGTCGCAAGTCCGCAACGCACGAGCATTGTTGCCAACGATGGTCCACTCGAAGACCAGTTCGATGATGCGCGTCTTGCCGCATGCGGACTCCTCGAGAGCGCCGCGGAACGTTGCGCGTTGGCATCGCAATCGGTGGTTGATGATTACGCAGCACTATGTCGAACGAATCTGCTCTCCGAGCGTCTACTCGACGTGACGCTTCTCGGTGTTGCGTATCAACGAGGGCTCATTCCGGTTTCGCTTGAAGCGATTGAAGGCGCGGTGCGCCGGTCAGAACTCAGCGGTTTTGGCCGGAGTTTTGAGGCGTTTTCTTTCGGACGACGATTGGAGGCAGGTGCGGTTGTTCGACGCTCGGCAGAGGAGCGTGAGTCGCTTGAGCGACTTGTTCGACGACTCGCGCTTGAATTGGTTCGCGAGCGATTTGGTGGTCGCAAGCGTGCACAGCGGTACGCGCTGAGTGCATCAGGCATGCTCGCCGCGTTTGGTCGGCTCGGAAGTGATGATGATGTCGATCGTGCGACGCGGGCGGTTGTGACCGCGCTTCACCGAGCGATCGTGTGGGGCGGTACACACATGATGGGCGTGTATGAGCGGCTGGTTGCAGGCCTTCTACGCGCTGATCCGAGCGGCGATCTCGCGCTCGTGGGCGCGGAGCCGCTCGCCGACGCGGTGCTCGTGCGCGACATGCTTTATGTCTTGTCGATGTCGACGAGTCTTGAGCAGCGCCGCCGTGTGCGTGAACGGCTCGGTGTGCGTGCTTCGCACGGCGACAAACTCGAGCGCCGATACCTGAGTCGATTCGAACTCTTGGTTGCGAATCGACGATTGCGCCTTGATTTTCGAACAAGTGATTGGCCTGCGGAAATTGTGCGTATCGCGCGACCCTTGGTTCCGTGGAGTTTGCGCGGCGACGCGCGCGCGCAAGAAGTTCGCGCCTATGCGATCTCACTCGCGGAGCGAGCGGCGGATGGTTTTGAGCGCGATCCAGCGCATTGGGCCATGTGTATGCGCCGGTTCGCGATGCTCTCCGCGGACGGTGGCGTCCATGCGCTCTCTGCAGCAGAACTGCGCGCGAGCGTCGAAGGTTTATGAGTATCGAAGGCTTGTAACCGTCGAAGGCTTGTAACCGTCGAAGGCTTGTGACCGTCCGCGACAGCAATCCTTCGCAATTACACACGCGCCTCGTGACGCAACTGACCGCATGCAGCGGCGATATCGCGTCCACGGCTCGCGCGGATGTGCACGTTGACATGCTTCGCGCGCAGGACTTCTTGGAACACATGCACGTCATCGTGCTTCGGTCGTGAGAACGGAACACCCGCGACTTCGTTGTAGCGAATGAGATTGACGTTCGCGCGCATGGTGCGTGCGAGTCGCGCGAGTTCTTCCGCGTGCTCGCGGCGATCGTTGATCCCGCCGAGCAAGATGTACTCAAGCGTGATTTCGCGGCCGGTTTTCACAAACCACTCTTGGCACGCGTCGAGCAACTCATCGATCGTCGAGTATTCCGCCCAAGGAATAATCTGCCGACGCAATTCATCGAATGGCGCGTGCAACGAAAGTGCAAGGGTGACGGGGATATCGAACGTGCAGAGTTTGCGAATCGCCGGCGGAAGGCCGACCGTTGAGACGGTGATCTTGCGCGCGCCGATACCGAGGCCCCATTCCGCGTTCAACGTGCGAATTGCTTGCGTCACGTTGTTGAAGTTCGCGAGTGGCTCGCCCATTCCCATGAAGACGACGTTCGAGACTCGACCGACGCCTGGTAAACGGCCGAGACGCCAGATCTGTTCGACGATTCGGCCTGCGGTGAGATTCCCATCAAGTCCGCCGAGTCCTGACGCACAAAATTTGCAACCGACGGGGCAGCCGACTTGGCTTGATACACACGCGGTGCGGCGATCTTCGGTTGGAATGAGAACGGTTTCGGTTTGGCGATCAGTTGCTGTTCCAACGAGTCGCAGCGCGGTTTCGGCAGGAACGTCGTCGTCGGATGCCCACTCGATCAAGAGTTTCTGCGTGTCATCGGTGGCAACTTGATGCCGAATCACCGAGCCTTGGAGCGTGGAAAAGCGTGCGGCGACTTGCGCCCGCGCATCCTTCGAGAGATCGCTCATCTTCTCGAAATCAGTGACGCCCTTTTCGTAGATCCACTTCAAGAGTTGCGGTGCAGTGCGCCGAGGTAAACCCATCGCCTCAACTTCCGCCGTGAGCGACGCAAGATCGAACTCAAAGAGAGACGTGCGGCTTGGGCCGATGTCGGGTGGCAAGTGCGACGAAATCGGTACAAGTTGCGGAGAATCGCCTGAGTTCATGCGTGCGTCGATCCGTTTCCGTCGGTTTCTGTCGCGCGAATCGACACCTGCACGGTGCGATTCGGAATGTGCTTCCGCTCAAGCCACGCAGCAGTGTCGGCTTCACGATCAATGCGAATGCGGCGCGAGTCGGGATCAACGCCGCGTTTCCGCATCAGTTCGCGCAGTGTGCCGGGTAAGCCGAATTCCACGCGTTCGTCATGCACGTCGCGCTGTTCAACTTCGCCACCGAAGCGTTCAATGAGGGCTTCGATGACACCGTGCACGAGATCTTCAGGAACGCTTGCACCGCTCGTGACAAGTACGGTGTTCACATTCGTGAACCATGCTGGATCGAGTTCGCTCGCGTCATCGACGAGGCGCGATGGCGTGCCGTCGTTCATCGAAATCTCAGTCAATCGCACGGAATTCGAGCTGTTCTTGCTACCGACAACCAGAACGAATTCGGCTTCGGGCGCGATCGCACGGACGGCAGTTTGACGATTCGTCGTTGCGTAGCAGATATCGCTTGACGGTGGTTCGTTGATCTTGGGAAACGCCTTCTTCAGCGCGCCGATCACGATGTTCGCATCGTCGAGCGACAGCGTTGTTTGTGTGAGATAGATGAGTTTTTCAGGATCGTTGATCGTGAGATGTGGAATGTCGGCTGGCGACTCAACCACTTGGATCGCATCCGGCGCTTCACCACGCGTCCCGACAACTTCTTGGTGATTCTTGTGACCGACGAGCAGAATCTGCCAGCCACGCTTCGCATAGCGAATCGCCTCCGCGTGCACTTTCATGACAAGCGGGCAGGTCGCGTCGATGGCAGTGAGGTTCTTCGCACGCGCTTCGGCGCGGACCGCGGGGCTCACTCCGTGCGCAGAGAACACCACGATCGCGCCATCGGGTACTTCCGCGATCGATTCGACAAAGGTCACGCCGCGGTCTCGAAATCGCTGCACGACATGGCGGTTGTGCACGATTTCGTGGAACACGAAGACTCGTTCTTCGCCGCAAATATCAAGCAACTGATCGACAACATCGATCGCCATGTAAACGCCAGCACAGAAGCCGCGGGGGTTGGCGAGAAGGATCTTCATGGGGGGAGGGGATGATACGGGCGCGCGCGTTTCTCCGTCGCTTTCCGCCGCACAGAAACTACGCACTCGCGGTACCTTTTCCGCTCCCGTGTCCGTTCTCGCTACCGATTTCTCCCGCTTTGGCCCATCGCAGACCGAGGTCGTCGACCTCGATGCGGCGCGAGCGTATTGCCGCAGCCTCACGCTTGGGCGCTACGAGAATTTCTCGGTGCTTTCGCCGCTCGTTCCAGAGGATCGGCGCGACGACTTTGCCGCGGTTTACGCGTACTGCCGATGGGCTGACGATCTTGGCGACGAGGCGGGTTCGCCCGAGCGCGCGACGGAGCTTCTCGCGTGGTGGCGCGGGGAACTCGAGCGACTCGCCGCTGGTGAAGCGCGACATCCCGTCTTTGTCGCGTTGCGTGAGACCGTCACACGGCGCGGGCTTTCGCTTGCGCCGTTCGGTGACCTGCTCTCGGCGTTCGAGCTTGATCAGGTGAAGTCGCGGTACGCGACGTGGGACGAAGTTGTGGGTTACTGCCGATTGAGCGCGAACCCCGTCGGTCGCATCGTGCTT
>JBJOHQ010000203.1:0-9206 GCA_046047595.1 Planctomycetota bacterium
ATTCAGCCGAGCAGCACAAGGGATCGAAATCGCACACGAGCGTGCAACACTCTGGTTGTTCACAACCGGGAGTTGCGTGCACCTCGCGGCAATCTCCTGGAACCGGACATTGCGCAGGCGCGGCGCTCGCGATCGCGCCGACAGCGAGCGCGCCGAAGAACCCATGCTTGCCGAAGACCCCATGTTTGCCGAAGACCCAAGGCGTACATCGATGCGATTTCATCGTGCCACTCCTTGCGTCTTCGTGGATGCTGAGTGTTTCTGCTGAAGTTTGGAGTCGACTTCCGCGCTCGACGCGGGCATCGCCTTCAAGATGTTCTCTGAGAGCGGTCGTGAAAGACTTCCGAGCCAAACCGCCACGTCGGACGCATCGACGACACCGTCCTCGTTCCAATCGTGCTGCGCGGCTGAGGGAAGCGGCGAACGCGACCCAACGACCGCGGACTTGCTGCTCGTCACTTCCTCCGTTGGCTCTGCCTGTGCGTTCTGCCTTTTTGTCGCGCGGTTCGACGCTGCCAATCCGCCGCAGCCCGAGCCACTGCCCTGCTGCGGCGTGATGTTGCGACGCGTGAGAATCGTGCGACCCGGCCCATCGATCGTGATCAAATCGAGGTCGCAGTCGCCGTCGTAGTCAAACGCATCGCAGTGTCGAACGAGGCTTCCGAACGGGTAATAGCCGTCTTGTTCAAAGAGGAAATCGCCGACAGAAATACAACGATGGGTTGAGAGAAGTCCAGGCAACGCTGAACCACAAATCATGTCGAGATCGCCGTCAGAATCGAGATCCGCCAGCTTCACAGAGAAGATGTATCCACTGCTCGGCCCATCACCAACGATGCGCTCGTTGAATCGCCCTGTGCCGTCGTTTCGAAGCCACACAATGCGCTGTGTCGTTTCGAGAACAAGCGCCGGCGCGTAGATATCGAGATCGCCGTCACCATCGATGTCCGCAAGATGTGCCGCAGAGATGCCCGGCCGTTCGTTTCCAATCTGCGGACCGCGATATTCAACTGCTCGTCCGAAGCGGCCCGACTCGTTGCGCATGACCGCGATACGCCCGCCACCGAGTTGATTTGCCACGAGATCAAGATCGCCATCGCCGTCGATGTCGCCACTCTCGATCATCCGCGGGAAGCCGTATCCACCGAGATACTGCGCACAACGGATGCGTTGGACACGCTCGAAATTGAGTCCGCCGTTGTTCGCGAAATACTCAAACGACTGACCGATGTAAGAACTCACGACAACATCGATGTCGCCATCTGCATCGAAGTCACCAATCGTGATCCCTTCTGGATCGCGACCGACTCCAAGTTCAATGTCAGCGACGACGACAGGAGCCGCGAACTGCCCCCCGGCAAGTCCGCGGTACACGACGACGCGAGGTACATCACCGCGCCACGCCGAAACAATGTCGACCAAGCCGTCGCTGTTCATGTCGCCGAATTCAAGCCAGTCGGTGAAGCCCTCAGCGCTGAGCGTTTGCAACGGCGTAAAACCGCCGAGCCCGTCGCCTTTGTATGTGAGTAAGCGATCATCGGGATCGCGACCCGCGATCGCGAGGTCTTGCTTGCCATCTCCATCGATGTCGCGCACACGGAACATCGTCGGGAAGAACGGCTCGGGCAGAACCGTCAGCACGGGCGCGTTGAACACCAGCGGTTCTTCATCCGCGATGGCAGCGCCCGCGACACCGAACATCATCAAGAACGAGCCCAAAACTTGGAAACAACGCTCGCGCGATACAGCACCCGAACTCGTCGAGCGCGCGCGCTTCATCGCAAGCAGACGGTGATGATCAACATCGTGAGGGCTATTCATCGCGTGTGGTCCGAATCCGATGCTACGCGAGCCCAAGACGAGTGTCGAACGTTAACGCCAATTTGAAAGCAGGATCGAGAGATCAGCAGCGCCCACCGCACCATCGCCGTTGATGTCGCCGAGTCCGCTCGTTCCCCACGCGCCGAGCAAGAGCGAGAGGTCGATCGCGTTCACCAAGCCGTCGCCGTTGAGATCGCCAGGAACCGCTTGGCGTGTACCCGCAACATCGAGATCTGCTGTCAACACGCGGCTCAATGCAATCGAAGTGACATCGCCGGACAACAGCAAATTCGCGGTGCCGCCCGTTGGAATCACGGTCGGAAGCGCGAGAGGGACATTCACGAACGGATCCGCCGTGACCGGCTCATTCGTCGAAGAACTGTCCGAAATCGCAAGCGTCAACGTCACGGTGTTTGTGCCTTCAACGAGTCGTCCGGTCAGAGGAAGTACACCCGGCGTTGGCGCGCCGTCACCGACGGGTTGGCCGAGTGCGTTCGCGACCAACGTGTAATTCACCGGAACAGTCACTGTGAACTGATACGAACCGTCTTTCTGCGGCACAAGTGCGCCAAAGACGCTCGCGCCGGTCTGCACTGCCGTGAGTTCCGTCACTTCCGCGCTTCCAACGGGCACGGGAATCGTCACACCGCCCGGATAGAGCGATGACGGACTCACCGTGCGAAACGTTTGGTAGTTGATGTTGACCGTCGCACCGAGCGCGCCCACTTCTCCGCCCAGCAAATCGACTGACAAATCCGCGACTCGGATCTGAAGCCCTTCGCTGTCAACGCCGAGCACAAGCGTGCCAGCGGGGCTCGACGCGATGTCGCCCGCAAGTACGAACGATGCTGTGTACGGAATCGGATTGTTGCCCGTGCCGCCAAAGACGCCCGGAAGCGTGCGCGTGCCCGTCGGGTTGTTCACCGCGTCGTAGTCTCCGATGAGTGAGCCCGTGAACGGCGCTGCGAGATCGATCGTTTGCGTGACCGAACTCGTCTTCGAAACAATGTCGCAGTCGAAGAGCACTTCATCTGCGCGCGCTTGGCTCAAGACCGCAGAGGTCAGCGTGAGCGCGGTCAGAATCGCGGCGCGAGGGTGGTCGAGAGACATGGGGGAAAGGTACTCTCGACGTTCCAATATCCAAACGGTGAAAGCGAAATTGATACGGGGAATGGCGAGGATCGCGGCTTGGAAACTTCAGGCCGCAGTGTGCCGAAGTAGATGAGGGCGCGACCGCCAATACAAAGCCCAATGTCGATACCTACCACGAGCGTCCAACCGGCGACCGCCGATAAGGAACAGCCTCGAGGATCTTGGCGCCTGTTTCGCGCCGCTCACTTTCGAGATCCCCGCGCGAAAAAGTCAGTCGCTCCCGACGTTTCCCCGCTCACCCGTCTGCGGGCCGTTCGATTTCTTGATGCTCGTGCTCGCCGCTCGATTTCCTACTGCTCGTTCTCGCAGCGCGTTGTCGCAGCTCGTCTCACTGCTTGTTCTCAGTTGGGCTACCTCGAAGTTCGCGAATCCGTGCAAGTCGCTTGCGATGAATGTCACGATCCGGCTCGAGAACGACGAGTGACTCGATGTGAACCTCCGCACGATCGAGCCGCCCCGCTTCGACGGCGATGGCCGCCGCGAGTTCGCGCACATTGGCATCAAATGGATTCATGCGCACTGCACGCTCGGCCGCTTCACTCGCCGCCGCAAGATCCCCAGCGGCGCGGCGATTCCGCGCGATCGCCAGCGCATACACATTGTCTTTGTCTGCCCGCAGATCGAGTTCGCGAAGATGCCCAAACGCCGCGTCGTCACCGCGATCGACGAGTGTTTCCACCCCCGCGAGTTTCGCCCACACTCGATGCGGCAGCGGATCGACAGGGCGCAGCACTGCATAGCGCTCAAGCAGCGCGCGTGTGGCCGCTTCATCGCTGCCGTCGCGTGCACGTCGAAGCGCAATTTCCACAAGGTCCGGTTGATCCGGATAGGCCTCGCGAAGCCGAGCAATCGTCGCGTCATCAAAGGTGACTGCAGGCATCGGCGACGAAGGCCAGTCGCCGGACTTCAAGTTGAATCGCTTTGATCCTGGCCGACCGATCGCTTCACTCCATGCGGTCGCGACTTTCGTCAGTCGCGCCTTTTCCGCAGCAGCAACTGCTGCGCGCTGCGCTTCATCCGACGACGCGAGTTCAAGTGCCAAGGTGCGCATCGAGGGTTCTGGCGAGAGACCCCACGCACGCACTTCATTTGCAGCCCACACGAGAAAGTCGCGATGAAACTCCTCACGCGAGATGCCGAACGCGCCGCGCATGGCCTCATCTTCGCGAATGCCGTCGGCGTACGAGAAGAGCAGCTTTCGAATCGCGTCCCATCCGAATCGCTTCTCCATGTACTCAACCATCCAACGACCCTGCGCATAGGCCTGCTGTCGATCCGTCGGTTTTTCAGGGCGAACGAAGGCCCAATTGATTCCATCGAGATCGAAGAGTGTCCCGCGATTCGTCGCGCTCGCGAGCAACTGGCAGGTGTCGAACGTGCGCGGCGTATCTTCGAGTGTCACAGCAACGGCTTCCGTCAACCAGTGCGGAATACGGTTCTTCGTCATCGAAAGCGTGACTGTGTGCGTGTACTCATGTCGTAACACAGCGAGCGGATCGAACAAGCCGAGGTGCTTTTTCTGCGGCCCTTCTTTCGGAATCTCAATCGCGATGGTCGGACCCGTGCAGACCGCAATCGTGTGAATTCTTGGGAGTCCTGTGATACGCACGCCGAAGGAACGGTGATCGGGCATGACGTCGATCAGCGTCTTCTGCGCAGGCTCGTGATCGAGCCGCGCACAGACATCTTTGTGCATCGGATCGAGAACTCCTGCGAGAAGTCGTGCGACCAACGCTGCATCAGCATTGGTATTCGCAATCAACGTCGAATCGCTCTTCTGCGCTCCTACTTCTTGGGCGTCGCGCGTTGTGCTTGTTGTTGTGCTTGTTGTTGCCCTCGTCATCGCCTTCGGGTGACGAATGATGAAGTGCTCTGTCTCGATTCGCTCCCATCCCGCGAGTTCTTCCGCGAGTGCGAGCGTGAATGTCGTGCGCTCATCATTCGGATCAAGCGCAACCGCCATGCGAAGGTCTTCGACCGCGCGCGCTTCTCGACCATCCTGCATCGAGAGAAGACCGAGTTCTGCGCGCGGAAGTGCCCACGCGGGCTCGCGCGCCGCCGCTGCTTCGAGCGTCGCACGCGCCTCTTCGTATTGTCGATCGAACACGAGTTGCCTGCCCGCTGTCACCAGCGCGAGTGCGCTTCCCGGCGCGCGGCGATCGAATTCCGCGAGCGTCGCGCGCATCGCGTCGAAGTCGTACTGCGCCGCATCGCACGCCGCTTTCCATGCCAGCGCTTCTGGTGGAACTGGTTCGAGCGCAAGTATGGGTTCAAGCGCCGCGCGCGCCTTCTCCGGATCATCTTGCATCAACGCGCTGCGCGCCTCGAGAAATGCCGCATACGGATGCGCAGGCGCAATGCGTCGAAGCGCAGCGATCGCACGCGATGCGCCCTCGAAGTCAAACTGTTCAAGCGCGAGCTCGCCCGCGAGGCGCCATGCACGCGAGGCACGCGGCGAAAGGCCGAGCGATTCTCCCATGGCGTTGATGGCCGCGTCTTTCACATGGCGGTCAGAGAGAAGTTCTGCTTCGCGCACGCGGACCGCGGGATCAAGACGGTCGATCGATTGACGACCACGCGCGAGCGCCGTGAGGAGCGATCGATAGGTTGACGCCGACGCTGCATCGAGTCGAATGCGGAGCGCTCCGAGTTCGACCGCCGCAAGAAGATCCGCGATGTTCGTGGCATCGGTGAGCGCCGGTGCCGCCGCCACCGCAAGTTCGAGCGCTTCATCGCGACGGCCAAGCATCGCAAGTGCATTGGCACGCCATGCGCGCTCGGGAAGTGGCGATGTATCGCTTGTAGAAGCGATGATTTCGGCGTATTTCCCGTGAAAATAAGCAAGCGCAAGACGGAGGTCTGCAGCCACCGACAGGTCGGCCCACGCGGCGTCACTCGCGTCAAGCCGCTCGAGCGCAACGATCGCGCGCCGTGCCGGCGTGTCAAGATCGGTGTCGTCAAAGATTCCGTGCCGCACGCGAAAGGCGCGGCGTTCCTCGGGTGTCAGATACCCCGCGCGCTCCGTATCGACGACCGCCGATGCAGGCGCGACGGCTTCAGGAACGAACGTTTGCTGCCCAAGCGCCGAGGTCGCGGGGGCGAGGCTCAAAAGCGCGCTCCACGCAAGCGCAACACGCGCCAACGCATCTCTTCGTGCAGGGTTCCTTTGAGCAGAAAATCGACCCATGTCGCGAAGCGTAGCAACGCGCGAAGAGTTGGATGGGTTCGAAGGCGCGAGCTTTGAAACAACGTGATGTTGCGTGAGATCACGCGAAGTCAGGCGAGGCGATACGAGGTCAAGGCATGGGCGCGAGGCGGAAGCCACGGGCCCGCCGAAGCGAAAGCCAAACTTGGTGCCGATTTCTGCGCGGAATAGCGAGCCTTCGGCTACCGTCCTCGCGTCTCTCGAGGCTTCCACACCATGCACTCTTTCGAACTGCGTTTCTCCTGCTCTCGCGTTTCACGCCCAGCGTCTCTCGCGGTAGCGACTGGTGCTGTCGCGTGGGTCGCCGCCACCGCAACGCTCGCGGCACAAAACTCGCCCGTGTCGATCGCGACACAAGTGACACCTGCACAAGCGACGCCTGCACAAGCGACGCCTGAAGCGACCGCAAGCGAGACTGCGCCCGACGCACGGAAGGCGCGCGCCGAGGCGTTCCTTGAGGAACTCGAAAAAACGGCCACGACGATCGACTCTGTCAGCGGCGCAATCACGCTCGAAAAGTTCGACGCGCTCGTCGAAGAAACCGAGCGGCGCTTCGGTCGGATCGTGCTCGATCGCAAAGATGGGAAGCGTCGCATCGCGATTCGCTTCGACGAGTTCATCGATGGAAGCGGCCGCTCCGACAAGTCGGTGCAACACTTCATCATCGCCGACGGCTGGCTCTGCGAACAGGACTACAAGAACAAGTCGTTCACCAAGCGCCAGATCGTGAAGCCAGGCGAAGATTTCGATCCGCTTGCGCTCGGCGAAGGCCCTGTGCCGTTGCCGATCGGGCAGAAGAAGTCGGAAGTCCTTGCGCGCTTCGACGTGACGGAAACCGAGTTGCCACTCGATATTCCGCTGCTCGGCTCACTACGCGATGTCGCGGCGCTTCGCCTCGTCCCCAAAAGCGGTACGCCGATGGCGAAGGACCATGAGAACATCGACCTCTTCTACGACCGCACGACGCTCGTGCCGGTTGGCGTTGTGATGCGTGAGAAAAACGGAAACCGCACCGTCGCGCGCATTTCAAAGCCGGTCGTCAACGGCGAAGTGAAAGCCGAAGATCGCGTGCTGCTCGAGATTCCCACGCCTGACCCGAAAGAATGGGCCATCGACGTGAAGCCGCTTGCGAGCGGCAATTAGGTTCTGTCGGACGGATCACCGAAGTTCATCCGCGCAGCGCGACTTGTTCCACGATTTCGAGGCCGAACCCGTGCAAGCCTGGCATCGCAGGTCGCGGATGGTTGGTGAGAACGCGCAATCGCGAGAGCCCCAAATCACGCAGAATCTGGCCGCCGACGCCGAATTCGCGGCTATCCATCGGTTGCGCACGAACACCGACGCCTTCGGTGCGCGTGAGATCAGGCGTATTCACATCGTCTTGCGGTCGACGAATCTGCTGAAGCCGCGCGAAGAAATCTTCACCGCTTCCTTCGGGCCGCAAGTACACAATCGCGCCGCGACCTTCGCGTTGAATCGCCCGCATCGCGGCGCGGAGATCATCGCTACTCGACGTTGCACTTTCGCCGCGCGCAACACCAAAGATGTCGCCGAGCAGATCGCGTCGATGCATACGAACAAGCACCGCCTCGTCGATTTCAGGGACGCGACCGTGCGCATCGGGAACGCCGACGCCACCGAGTGACAACACGAGATGCGGAACGGGATCGACCGCGCTTTCGTAGGCGAAAAGCGTGAATTCTCCCTCCGGCGTCGTGATGCGCGCACCCGACAACGGCTCGACGCGCTTGACCAACGCTTCGCGCGCAAGGCGATACTCGATGATCTGCTCGACCGAGCACATCTTGAGGCCGTGCTGCGCACAAATCGTTTCAAGATCTGGCACGCGCGCCATTTCGCCATTTTCAAGCACGATTTCAATGATCGCCGCCGCGGGGCGCAACCCTGCGAGTCGACAGAGATCGACGGACCCTTCGGTTTGCCCAGTACGCACAAGCACGCCACCTGGCCGCGCGCGAAGTGGATTGATGTGTCCGGGTCGGACGAAATCTTCCGGAACCGAACTCGGCTCCGCAAGCAACTGAATCGACTTCGCACGATCGCGCGCGCTGATACCCGTACCGACGCCATGCTTCGGATGGCCGTCGACCGTCACCGTGAACGCGGTGCCGCGCACACTGGTATTGACACCTGTTTGCGGGCCGAGATCCAAGCGCTCGCATGATTCCGCATCCAACGCAACGCAGAGATATCCGCCGCCGACGCGCGTCAAGAAGTTGATCATCTCAACGGTCATCGCTTCCGCGGCCACGACGAAATCGCCTTCGTTCTCGCGATTTTCATCATCGACGAGCACGATTGCTTTCCCCGCGCGCAGGTCGTCGAGGATTTCAGGAATCGAAGCAAACGCGGTCATGCGCCCCTCACATTCGCTTCAACGATGCGTGCGTGGCGCGACCACAGCGTGTCCATCAGCGCACGATGGCTCGTCGCGACCGATGGGTCATCGAGTTTCCGCGCAACGACTTCGAGCAGTTCGACCAACCAGTGAAAATCATTCGTTGCAATGAACTCACGACCAACGCGCGCTTTCGACTTGCCCGCTGCGACGCCGTCGATGTCTTGCATGTTGTGGTAGTTACCGAGTGGCAAACAGACGCACGTCGACGCGAGGCCGAAACTTGCGAATGCTGTCGCTTCACAAGCGCCGCCCGGCATGAGTTTCCGTTGATAGCGGAATGCTGCATGCTCCTTCGCGTGCGCGGCCGCGAGGTCGCCCACACGATTGGTGAGTTCCGGCGTGAAGACGCTCAGACGATCACCAACGCGCACGATCGGCCCAGCACCAATCGGTGAATCGCTCGGGAAACTGCGGGAATTCTCGAGGCAAAGTAGTCGCGCTCCCTTTGGCACCGTGCCCTCGCGCGCAGCGCCAATCGCGCCGATGAAACCAATCTCTTCGCTGCGCGTGAACAACAACGCCACGTGTGCGCACGATGCATCGCGCGAAATCGAATCGAACGCAACCAACGCGGCAGCGAGTGCTGCGAGATCGTCGCAGGCATGC
>JBJOHQ010000204.1:0-7749 GCA_046047595.1 Planctomycetota bacterium
GCCGCAGACCAACTGCGCGAAGTCATCCGACTTCTTTCCTAGAAGCGCCGCGCAGGACTTGCGTTTATTTCGTTTGCTGCGTATGCTTCGTTTATGCCAAAGCCGAAGCAGCCGACTCGAAAGCCTGAGCCATCGCCGAACACACGAAAAAGTGCCTCCAAACAGGCGTCCACAAAGCCGTCCCCGAGGCCATCCCCCAAACCGTCCCCAAAACCGTCCACGCGTGCGGGGCGGCGAGACGATCGCGCTGCTCTCAGTACGCCCACCGCGCCCATTTCGCCCTCCTCATCGCAGAGCGGCGACGAAATCCGCCGCGCCCGGAAGTCGGGGCGAGCGATCACCATCACGATCGCCCGAAGTACGCGCACGATTCCCCTCCCCGACCAAATCGCCGCGCTCGTCGCCGACGCACTCGATGCGTATGCCAGCGGGCACTCGGTCAAGTTGGTCATCAGCTCCGATCTCGCGTCACCGCCAAACCCGTACCTCATCGTCGATCGTGATCCGAACGACGAACTCACCACGCAAGAAGCAGCCGAGGCGCTCCGAGTCTCGCGCCCAACCATCATCAAAGCGCTCGAAGAGGGGCGACTCGCCGGGCGCAAAGTGGGAAAGCACCGCCGCATCCGCGTTTACGACTTCAACGCGTTTGCCCATGCGGAGCATCGAGTGCGCGGCGAAGTCGCTTCTGTACTCTCGCAGCAAAGCCAAGAACTCGGCGAGTACGAAACGCTCACACCCATGACTC
Organism: Planctomycetota bacterium; assembly: GCA_046047595.1. Lineage (GTDB taxonomy): Bacteria > Planctomycetota > Phycisphaerae > Phycisphaerales > SM1A02 > QWPT01. Next base: position 749 of record JBJOHQ010000204.1, read on the forward strand.
CGCAAGACTGGAAGCGGATCGTCGGCCGCCATCCAACTACCGAGAATCAGTGAGGCTACGCCGATGCGGACTTCCCTGGAGCGGCCTAACTCGAGGGCTCAATCACGAGCGCGGAACGAAGTGAAGCGCGAGAGGATGATGCCTAGCGAAGTTGCGCGTCTCGTGTGGCATCACCTCTGGTGATGGCAACGCGCGGTTCATTCGCCGAATTCAACAATCGTCGCCTGACGCATCGTGGGTACTTCCAACTCATGCCACTACCTCTTGCTTCGCAACGAGGTATTGCCACACGAAACAACCGCCGACGACCGCGGCGAATGCTCAGTCTTCGCTGCGCTCCGCCTTCGGCGTCGTCCAACGCCATGCACGCCAAAGCGAGCAAGAGCGGCGGACGCGGCAAAGCCGCCCCACCGCCAGTTTCGAGCGCCGCAGGACGCCATGCAAGCCAAAGCGAGCAAAAGCGGCGGACGCGGCAAAGCCGCCCCGCCGCCAGTTGCGAGCGCTCCGATACGCGAGCGCGATTACATCGCCGCGCCGTTCTCCGCTTCGAGGTAGGTGTAGCCCGCGAGGCCCGACTCGTAGTTGCGCACGAGCGCGTTCGATTCAGCGACCGACATGTGCTTGTCGCGCACCGCACGCTCGCACTCGTGGCGAATCGCTTGGCCCAGTCGATTCACGTCGTACTGCACGTACTGCAGCACTTCGCGCACGCTGTCGCCTTCGACGATCTCGTCGATCCACCAGTTGCCGTTGTCGTCGAGACGGATGTGCGCGACGTGCGTATCGCCGAAGAGATTGTGAAGGTCGCCAAGCGTCTCTTGGTACGCGCCGACGAGGAATGCGCCGAGGAAGTACTCGTCGCCGTCCTTGATGTCGTGCAACTCCACCCACTTCTTCACGTCGTGATCGTCGACGAAGCGGTCGATCTTGCCGTCCGAGTCGCAAGTCATGTCGGCGATCGTCGCCTTGCGCGTTGGGCGCTCGTCGAGACGATGGATCGGCATGATCGGGAACAACTGGTTGATCGCCCAGATATCTGGCAGCGACTGGAAGATCGACAGGTTGCAGAAGAACGTGTCGGTGGTGTTCGACTCGAGATCCTCAAGCTCTTCGGGCATGCTCGGCATGTCCTTCGCCTTGTCGCGCACCTTCGCGCACGTCGCCCAGAACATCCGCTCGGCAAGCGCGCGGTGTTCAAGACTCATGTAGCCGACCGAGAAGAGGTTCATCGCCTCATCACGCGACTGCAGCGCGTCGTGATAGCACTCGAGCAGACGACGCTCCGTCACCGTGTTGTACGCCTCGAAGAGGTCAACAATCGGACGCGGCACTTCACCGTGCTCGTCCTTTGAAACACTCTCAAGCGACGGCGGGACAGTGAATCGATCGAGGCGATTCGCACCGAGCACGTCGAAGACGAGCACGCTCTGTTGCGCCACCATCGCGCGACCCGATTCAGTCACGATCGTCGGATGCGCAACACCTTCTTCGTCGCAGACCGACATGATCTTGTAGACAACATTCGCCGCGTACTCCTGCAGCGTGTAGTTCGTCGAGAACTCGAAGTTCGTCTGGCTTCCGTCGTAGTCGATACCGAGGCCGCCACCAACATCGAGATAGCGCATGCCTGCGCCCATCTTCGCGAGTTCGGTGTAGATGCGCGCGAGTTCGTTGACGCCCGTCGAGACTTGACGAATGTCGTGAATCTGCGAACCCATGTGGCAGTGCAGGAGCTGGAGGCAATCCTCCATGCCACGTGCACGAAGGTACTCGAGCACATCGATCACTTCGGTGAGCGAGAGGCCGAACTTCGCCTTCACGCCCGACGAGTGACGCCAGCGTCCCGCGCCCGGCGTCGCGAGATTGACGCGCACGCCGATCTTCGGCCGGATTTGATACTTCTCGGCGTACTTCACGATGAGGCGAAGTTCCGCGAGGTTCTCGATGACGGGAATGATGGTGCGACCGAGCTTCGCCGCCAGCGTGACGAACTCGATGTAGCGGTCTTCCTTGAAGCCGTTACAGATGATGAGGCGCTCGGGCGAATCGCTCGTGAGGCCCATGACCGCGAGCAACTCAGGCTTCGAACCGACCTCGAGGCCGAACCCGTACTGCGCGCCGCACTCGCGAATGTCGTGGACAACGCGACGCTGTTGGTTCACCTTGATCGGATAGACCGCGTTGTACTTGCCCTTGTAGCCGTTCTCCTTGATCGCCACGTCGAACGCGTCGTGGAGATCGCGCAGGCGACGATGCAAGAGATCGGTGAAGTGCAGGAGGACGGGCGTGCGCAGACCGCGCTCGCGAAGCCCCTTCACAACGTCGAAAAGGTTCACCTCGCGGCCAGGCGTACGCGTTGGGCGCACGAGCACCTCGCCACCCTTCGAGATTTCGAAGAAGCCCTTACCCCAACCGCGCAGGTTGTAGAGATCGGCAGCATCGTCGACGGTCCACGGATCGATTCCCGCTTTGACGCGTGCGGTCGCCGACAGCGCAGCTGCACCCAGCGCTGGAGTTGCGGAATTGGAAACGCCGGTAGTCGGAAGCCCGGTGGCGGGAGGAAGAACCTGAGACATCGAAGTCCTGTACATCCTTTCGCTCGCTTGCCCGCTGCGCGTTCGTCGCATAGATGCTCGAACGACCGCTCGGGTCAAAGCAGAAACTTGATCGGGTGAAACGATCGTTGGTCGTGCGCGTGTTGTGCGCCTGTCGTGGCGGGAGCGATGCTCCCGACCGGTGCGTGTCCTGCCGGAGCGCCGTCGCTCTCTTGATGCGCGACAGGCGGTGACAGAACGGACACTATAGGGCCTCAAGGCTCCTCCCCCAAGGAAGTGCGACGAATTCTCAGGGAGAAAATATTTGGATCTCAGCCGACCGCGGTCATACTGCCGAAGTCCCAGTTCCGATGGGCGATCCCCTCTCGCCCCGCCCCGCGCAACGCCGTCCAGTCTTGCGCCGAGGCACGTCGAAACTCATCCCGTTTCTCTTTCGGTCCCTCCCATGCTGACTACTCGTACTTCGGCGCTCGCCGCCCTTCGTTCGACGCTTGATTCTTCGCGTCTTTCATCGCTTGCACTCACCGCGCTCGCGATGTCCGTTGCGACGCCTGCGCTTGCGTTCGGCCCGTCGTGGGAAGGCGATTTGCTCAACGATGCGAAGGACACGGCCGCATCCGCACAGTTGATCTCAACGGGTGGTCCAGTCCTCACGATCTCCGGCACACTCGGCGGCGGCCCCTTGCTCGGCCCCGTCGACTTCGTGGACATGTATCTGATTCGCTTGGAAAACCCCGGCATCCTCAGAATCTCGACCGCAGGCGGCGCGTTTGGCGGCGATGCCGCGTTCGACTCGCAACTCTTCCTCTTCAAAGCGGGCGGAGTACCCGGAGATCTCAAAGCTGGCGGCTTGCTCGCCAACAATGATGCCGACGACGGAAACACTGGCTCATTCATCGGACCTGCAGCGACCGACGGCTCAGGCTTCGTCGTCTCCTCGCCTGGTCTCTACTTCATCGCGATCAGCGCGTTCGGAACGAACCCATTCACCTCGGGTGGCGATCCAATCTGGGGCGCGCTCAACGTGCCTGGCCAAGTGCGCTACGGCGAAGGCCAAGATCTCGCGGGTTGGAACGTGACTGGCCAACCTGCGGGCGGCTCGTACTCGATTCGTATCGACGGATTCTCTGGCGTCAATGTGCCCGCACCAGGTGCGCTCGCGCTTCTTGGCCTCGCAGGACTCGTCAACCGTCGCCGTCGTTGACCGCTGGGTTCGCAGGGGTCGATTCGCTGGCGTTGAGCGACGCGCTCTCCTCGAGTGCAACGCCTGACTGCGCGGCCATCGCTCGAATCGCAGCGAGGATCGATGCTGATTCGCGCGTCATCGTCGCATCCGCGCCTTTCTTCTCCCGCAGAATCGCCTCCGAGAGTCGCGCGTTCTCGAAAGCGGCCGTGAGATTGCCTGTGCGCATTTGCATACGCGCGAGGTTGTATCTCGTGCGGCCAACGCGCCAATCGTCACGCGGAACGATTTCAAGCAGTGCCGCCAACGCTTGCTCGTATTGCAGAGCGGCAGCCGCGACATCCTCGCGCGCGGCGAGAAGCGTCGCACGCCCGTGCAAGAGGCCAACGCGTATGACATTTGCCGCGTTTGTCTCGGGAAACGCCGCGCTTCGACGAATCGCGTCTTCCAACATCGCCTGCGATTCATCAAGTCGTTGCTGTGCCCGAAGCGCACTCGCGAGATGCCGCATCGTCTCCACAGTATCGACGTCGTCGCGCCCGAGTGTTTTCTCGCGCAACGCCAGAGCTCGACGATACGACGCTTCAGCGAGCGCATACTCCTGCAAATTGAACTGCACGCGCGCGAGCGCAAACTCCGTTTCCGCAAACTGCGCCGCCGACACTTCACCACGTTTGAAACCGTCGGCTTGCACGCGATGCGCTTCCTCAATCGCCGATCGCGCGCGCTTCGCATCGTCGAAACCAAGATGAATCAGCCCAAGCGTGCGAAGGACGCCTGCGAGTTGATAGGGCTCGTCGATCAGTTCCGTGCTGACCTGTTGCTCAACGAGCCCGAGAAAATCGTCGATGCCCATCGAACTCGAGCCTGCGCCCGTTTCGGGATTCGCCGAGCCAAGCGCTTTTTGAAAGCTGGCGAGTGTTCGCTCGCTTCGAACGCGCTCGCGCTCGGCATTTTGATAGGCGATGAAGAGTGACACGCTTGCGACAATGATCGTGATGAGAAGCGCGCCCGCCGCTGTCGCGGGAATCCAATGTCGCCGCAGATTCTTTCGAACGACGTAGGCAAAACTGTCGTCGCGCGCAAGGATCGGCCGGCCATCGAGAAACCGCGCAAGATCCTCGACGAGCGCATCCGCAGTGTCGTAGCGACGCGCGGGATCCGCCGCGAGAAGCCGCAGCGCAATCACTTCGAGGTCTGCGTCCACCGACGCGAGAATCGTCCTCGGGCGCGGCGGATCCGACATCGTCTTCTGCACCACGAGTTCTGCGATCGAGCGTGCGCCCTCAAATGGTCGGCGACCGCAGAGACACTCGTACAGCATCACACCGAGCGCATAAAGATCACATCGTGAATCGATACCCGCGGGATCACCGGCAAGCTGCTCGGGCGCGGCGTACGCGAATGTGCCGAGGAACTCGCCCGCCATCGTCGCGCCGCCGCTTCCTTCAACCGCCGCCGCGCCGCCTCCCTCGCGCGAAGGTTCTGCGATGCGTGCAAGACCAAAGTCGAGAATGCGCGGCACACCTTCGCGATCCACAAGCACGTTGCCCGGCTTCAGATCGCGATGGATGACGCCGCGGCGATGCGCGTACGCCACCGCCTCTGCGACTTTGCGAAAGAGTTCAACCAACTGACGCGGCGACTGCTCGTGACTCCGAACAAACTCATCAAACCGCGCGCCCTCGACGAGTTCCATCGCGAACCACGGTTCGCCTGTACGCGTCAATCCCGACTCATAGAGTGTGACGATGCCGGGATGACGAAGGTGCGCGACAACCTCAACCTCGCGCTCAAAGCGAAAACGCTGCTTTTCGCTGGCAAAACGACCACCGAGCAGCATCTTCACCGCACACGCGCGACGCGTCGCGATCTGCTCCGCCTGATAGACCGCGCCTTGCCCACCACGATGCAGCTCTGGCCCGAGCCGATAGCCTCGAATCGGCCCATCGAAATCGTCTCCTGCGTTGGTGTCAGAGTCGCGGCGATGTGGCTCTGCGGTTGCCGTCCGCGCGGCGGCGACCGATGCGATCTCCTTGAGAAACGTCTTATTGAGAAACGACTCATGAAGTTGCTTGTTGGCGCGTTCGAACTGCTCAACGGCGCGTGCACAGAGCGTGCATGTCACAAGATGCAACTCAAGCTGTGCATCGATCTCGATCTCCCGTTCACGTTTCGCCAGTGCGGCGAGTTCCAGCAAATCGCTCGAAAATCGGCCGCAACCAACCGGATCGGCTCCACTTCGCGTCGCATCACCGCTGCGCGTACTCATCTCGTCATCGCGAATCGGATCATCACGCTCGTTCACGCGTCGAGCCTCGCACTCGGTCGTCCTTGCGCGCCCCAATCGCCTGGCGACTCTTCGAACTCCGCTTCAAGCCGTTCGACGATTTCACGCAGTTTTGCAGCAATCCGGCTCTTCGCGAGATAGACATCGTGCGTCGACATTCCGAGATCTTCCGCAACCTGCGCCGGACTCAAGCCGTGATAGACAAGCATCTCGAACGCACGAATCGTCTTTGGATCTGTCTTCGTTTTGGTTGCGAGTTCCTCAATGGCCTCGCGCAGCACCGCGCGACGACGTTCCGCTTCATAGGCCGCGGAGACACTGTTCTCATCATCGAGATCAATCATCGCGCTTTCGCCGCGCTCAATCTTGGCCACGCCGCGACGGCGCTGTTGATCGATCATGCGATAGCGGGCGATCGTCACCAACCATGCTCCAAGTCGACCGCGTGAACGATCGTACTTACCCTCGCGGTACTCCTCAACAAAACGCACAATCGTCTCTTGCGCGATCTCGTTCGCAGCATCGTCTTTCAATCCGCAGTTGCGAGCAAACCCAAGGAGAATCGGTCGGTAGCGGCGATCGAACGCCTCCCACGCCGCGGCATTTCGCGGATCAAAGAGCCCAGCGAGGAGAGCGGTTGTGGTGCGATCGAGATCCATGCTTCAATCGTACCACTCGCCGTAACTCGTCCCAAATCGACCTCGCGAGGAGTGGCATCATGAGTTGAATCCAGCGGCGTCACCCTTGTTTCACGGGCAAAACTCGACGTACCCGCGAGCGGCAGGCGTGACACCGTCACGGCTTTCGCAACGACTCTGCGATCGAAACCTCATGGACGCGCATCGAAAGAACGTCAAGCGCCTGCTTCGCTTGATGAAACTTGTTGGCGTCGACCGAACGTGGATCACGCGCGGCCGCTTCGCACAAACCACGAACCTCACTCATCGCGGTTTCGAGCTCGGCAACGTAACTC
>JBJOHQ010000205.1:0-6806 GCA_046047595.1 Planctomycetota bacterium
GTCCGCTCAGGCTTCGCTGCGCTCCGCCTTCGGCGACCCTCGCGCTCAATCCAGCCGAAACACTTCTTCGAGCGGCACGATCGATGTGTCGGCACGACCGCCAGGTAGCGCGACGAAATAGTCGACCATCGACTTCTGCCAGCGCGCATTCACTTCCTCGCTCTGCATGCCCGCGACGGCCTTCTTGAAATCGGGCGTTTCGAGATAGCCAATCAGCAACCCGTCTTCGCGCAGAAAGATCGAGTAGTTCGTCCAACCATGTCGCGACAGCGCTGCGAGCATTTCCGGCCACACGGCTTTGTGGCTCTCGCGGTACTCAGCGATGCGATCAGGCTTGACTTGCAGCGTGAAGCAGACTCGTTGCATTTCATGTTCTCCGTTGGTCGCTGCGTCGCTCACCGCACAAACGCGTCGGCGAGTCCGCCATCCACATGCAAGACCTGCCCGGTCGTGCGTGAACTCTCCGGTCCAGCCATGAAGCGAATCGCCATCGCTTGATCGCGCGGCGAAATCGTCACCTTCAAGAGCGTGCGATCCGCATAGAAACGCCCGAGACACTCAACGAGTTGCGCATCGGTCATCGACTCTTCAAATGGAATCGCATACTTCTTCAAACTCGCGATGACGCGCGGCCGCGGGAACATCGTGCTTCCTTCGATCACGGTCGCAGGCGCAACGGCGTTCACACGCACAAACGGCGCGAATGTCACCGCCAGCGAGCGAACAAGGTGATTCGCCGCCGCCTTCGACGCGTCGTAGGCACTCGAACCCTTCTTCGAAACAACCGCGTTCACACTCGTCGTCACGACCGCGCTGCATGCGAACTTCTGCGCGGACATCGTCGCGGCCGCCTCTTCAACAAGCACCGCAGGCGCGAGCACATTCACTTGCATCGAACGCATGAAATCCGCGTCGCTTGTACGACCATCTGCGCCTGGCGTTGGGAACAACCCCGCCGTGACGACGAGTTCGTCAATGCCGCCATACGCGAGCGTGACATCGTCGAGCATGCGTCGCACTGCCGCGCGATCGGTCGCGTCGCATGAAAGCGCGATCGCGGGACCGCACGCAGAAATGCCGCTCCCCGCAACGCCGATGCCTGTGCCGACCGACTTCTCAAGTTCCTTCGCACACGCCTCCGCAGCCTTCGCGTCAAGATCAACGCACGCAACGCATGCATCGTCGACCGTAAAGAACGGCGCGGTCGCGCGACCGATGCCGCTGCCCGCACCAACAATCACGGACACGTGACCAGCAAGCGGCTTCGGCTTTGGCATGCGCTGCAACTTCGCTTCTTCAAGCCGCCAATATTCGATATCGAATGCTTCTTGCCGCGGCAGCGCGCGATATCCACCGATGGATTCGGCACCCTTCATCACTTCGACGGCGCAGCGATAGAACTCCGCGGTCGTGCGTGATTCAGACTTCGACGAACCCCACGCGATCATGCCGATGCCTGGTACGAGGATCACCGTCGGCTCGGGCGCGCGCATCGCTGGACTATCTGCATGCTTGCACGCGTCGTAGTACGCCGCGTAATCCTTCACATACTGCGCGAGTCCTGCTTCCGTCTTCTCGCAGAGCTCGGCGAACGAACCCGTGTTCGGATCGAAATCAACAAGGAGCGGCTTGATCTTCGTGCGAAGGAAGTGATCGGGGCAGGATGTTCCGAGTTCGGCCAAACGCGCTGCATCGTGGCTCGAAACAAAGCGCAGCATCGCATCGTCATGCTGCACGGTTCCGATCATGCGGCGGCGCGACGAGACTTTTCCGCGGAGAAATGGCAGGAACTTCACGAGCAGCGCGCGACGCGCATCATCGCCAACAGGCGCAATCTTCTGTCCGCCGAATGTCTTCGCGCCGCGATCGTGCGCAGCGAGATACTCCGACGCGCGTGAAATCAGCGAGAGCGTGAGGTCGTAGCACTCGCGCGGATCATCAGCCCAGTTGATGAGGCCGTGCTGGCCCATGATCGCACCGATCGCGTCGGGGTGATCCTTGCAGAGTTTCTCGAGCGCGAGGCCGAGTTCGAAGCCAGGCCGCATCCACGGAAGCCAACGGAGTTGCGTGCCGAAAACCTCGCGCATCACCTCTTCGCCGCGCGTGCACGCGGCGATCGCGATGAGCGCGTTCGGATGCGTGTGATCGACATGCGCGCGTGGCACGAACGCATGCAGCGGCGTGTCAATCGAGGTCGCGCGCGGATTCAGGTTCCATGTGCAGTGTCGGTAGAGGTCGACCATGTCGTCCTCTGCCTGCGTCTTGATGCCGCGCGGCGTACGCGACGCGTACACCGACTTGAGTTCTTCGGGTTTCTCAAGCGAGAGCGACGAGAAGAACTCGCGGCCCGCGGTGCGAAGATCGCCGCCTGAACCCTTCACCCAAAGCACACGCTCGGCCTTCCCCGTGAGCGGATCCTTCTCAGTCACTTTGCTCGACGTGTTTCCACCGCCGGTGTTCGTCACGCGCTGATCGTCACCCAAGCGATTCGAGCGATAGACCAAGAGCCCAACTGGATCGAGTTTCGCCGCGTCGGCGTCGTTCCAAGTGCGAGTCACAAACGATGGATTTTGCGGGAAAGCAGTCGAGGTCATGGGAGTCGGCAGCGTGGTGCGAAATTGGAAACGAGAAGGCTATCGAGTCAGGCGCGCGATGGCGTCGTGCATGCGAGCAGTCTGCGTGAATTCCGGCTCAACCTGCGACGATCTGCACGTGTCGCGCACCATTTGACGAAGTACACGCGCATCCGTGATGCCGTCGAGAGCCGCGTGCTGCGCAAGCGCGTTCCCAATGGCCGTCGCTTCTGTTGGCCCCGTCACAACATGAATCCCCGTGGCATTCGCAACGAGTTGGTTGAGAAGCGTGTTCGATGCACCTCCACCAACAAGGACGATCCGCTTCGGCGCAATCGCCGCGTTCTCCGCGACCATGCGCACTGCACGCGCGGTGGCGAGGGCGATCGAGTCGAGCGCGCATCGCACGAACTGCGCGTCGCTTTCCGGAACAGGTTCACCACGCGCGCGACAGAGTTGAGCGACGTGCGCAGGCATATCGCCAGGCGCAAAGAGCGATGGATCATCTGGATCAACCACGCTTCGCAATGGCTCAACCGTCGCAGCAAGTGCAGAGAGGTCACTCCAAGAGTGCGACCGACCCGCCGCCGCAAACGCTGCTTGCAACTGTTGGATCAACCAAAGGCCCGCAACATTCCGCAGGAATCGTGTCGTTCCGAAGACGCCGAGTTCGTTGGTCATGTTTGCGTTGCGCGCACCTTCGGTGAGCACCGGCTTCGACAACTCTGCACCAACGAGCGACCATGTTCCGCTTGAGATGTAGAGGTCATTGCGCGGATCGATCGGTGCCGCGAGCACCGCGGAGGCCGTGTCGTGTGTGCCAACGGCGAAGACGGGCGTCTCAACAGAAAGCCCCGTTTCTGCCGCAATATCTGCTGAAATCGTGCCAAGCGCTTCGCTCGAAGCTGCATCGACAAGTTCGGGCAAAATGCGGAGCGGCACTCCCGCCGCGCGCACAAAGTCACGATGCCAGTCACGCGTTTTCGCGTTGAGCAACTGCGTCGAACTCGCGTTCGTCCGCTCGCAAACCGTTGAGCCACACAAGCGTGACGCGATGAAGTCGGGCAGCATCAACATGCGCTGCGCCCGCTCAAATGGCTGCATCGGATCTTCTGCGTCGGCAGCGAGTTGATAGAGCGTGTTGAACGGTTGAAAGGCAATGCCAGTCGCCGCATAGATTTCGGCATCGCCGATCTCGCGTCGAAGCCGTGCAAACGGCCCTTGCGTGCGAGGATCGCGATAGGCAGCGATTGGGCGAACGAGTTCGCCTTCGTCATCTACAAGCGCGTAATCCACGGCCCACGAGTCGACACCAATCGAGTCGACGGGGCCGCCTTCACTCGCGCGACGCAAACCCTCAAGGATCGACTCAAAGATGCGCTCAAACGGCCAACACAGCGTCACGCCGCCTGCGCGACGCGCTTCGACGGGCGCGTTCGCGAATCGATGCAACTCGTGTACACGAAGTTCACCATCTTCGAACCGCACATCCATGACGCGGCCACTGGAAGCACCGAGGTCAATCGCAAGATGTCGACGCGTCGTCATGCATAACTCCCACCGCTCGCGTGTTTGCGCGGCAGGCGCGCAAGTGCGGCGCGCACTGTGTAACCCGAACTGCGATGGGCCGCGAGTGGGTCGCGTGGAAAACCGCGCGTTTCTCGCCAATCCGCAAGTGCCTCGCGCACATCCGTCGCGAACGCACTCTTCAAACACTCCTCTGCTGCAACGATGTCGTTCGCAGCTCGCGCATTTTCAAGTCGTTCGAGATCGACAAGAAGCGCCTTCGCGAAGAGTTCCTGCACCGTCGTGACGGTTTGGATCATCGCCTCGATCTTCGGCTTCTCATTGTGCGATTGATCGATCATGTACTCGATGTCGAGATCACTGCCTGCGGCGCGCTCGGCTTCAGCAATCGCGACGAAAATGCGGAAAGCGCGATATGGATCGATCGAACCAGTCGTGAGGTCATCGTCGGCATAGTGCCGATCGTTGAAGTGAAATCCACCGAGCGCGCCCTCGTCGGCGAGAAACGCGACGATGTGCTCGACGTTCTGGCCTGGCAAGTGATGTCCCGTGTCGACGAGCACTTTTGCCTGAGGGCCCGCGTGCCGCGCAAACGCCGCCGCCATGCCCCAATCGGCGATGTCCGTGTGATAGAAGGCCGGCTCAAACGGCTTGTACTCCACGAGCATGCGCATCGCAGGATCAAGCGCGTCGTGCACTTCGCGCAACGCGTCCATGAATCGCCGTTTGCGCCGAATGAAACTGCCCTGGCCCGGGTAGTTCGTGCCGTCGGCAAACCAAAGGGCGAGCGTGCGCGAGCCAACCGTCCGCGCAAGCGCCACCGAGTCGAGCAAGTGTTGCATCGCACGGCGACGCACCGCCGCGTCCTCATTCGCGACCGAGCCATGTCGATAGCACTGATCTTGAAAGACGTTCGGGTTGATCGAGCCGATTCGCAACCCGCGCGCGGCAGCCGCATCGGCAAGCGCGCGCGCACCGCCTTCAGGCACGTCCCAAAGGACGTGCACCGCAACGCTCGGACAGGCACCCGTGAGCCGATGCACCTCGGCCGCATCGTCGAGTTTGTCCTCCAGCGTGATCGCGGCGGCGTCCTGCAGGAACTTCCCAAATCGCGTACCGGTGTCGGCGAAGCCCCACGTCGGCAATTCGACGGCAAGACGGGAAAGTCGCTGGAAAATCTTTCCAGAAAACTCGCAATTCATCGCTGCACGATACGCGATCCCGCGGCATCTTGGAGAGTCGCGACTCTTGAGAGCTGCGCAGTACGGCGGTCTGTCGGAGTCGCACCTCAAGCCACTCCGCGTGCCTGTCGGCGCGCCGCGTGCTCGTAGGCGCGAAAGGTAGGATCCGCTCCGTGAGTGCCACTCCCAATCCTGAATCCGCCGTCACCACCCTTCGCGTGCGCGAGGCTCTTCTCGTCCTTCAGACGACCGTTCGCGAAGCGATGGCAGGTGCCAAGCAACTCGAAGGTGGTCGACCTGTCGATCTCGTCGCTGCATTCGGACTTGATCTCAAACTCGCGTGGAAGATTTCCCGCATCGCACAGTCGAGCGATCCCTTTGCGGCGGTGCGGCACCTTCCCGGAATTGCGGGTTGGAAAATCGCCATGCTTGCGATGGAGCGCGCCGGCTCACCCGCCGCGCGTATCGCTGCGGCGGATGCTGCGTTCGAAGAAGCGATTCGACTCGGAACGCAATGGGCTGGCGATCGAAAAGCCTTCGACATGATGGCTGCAGGACTCGCGGCCGGAAGCGATTTGCGCATTGACGTTGAGCATCGACGACAGCTTTACCTCGGTGGCAGTTATGTGTGGGGAGTTCGCGCGTGACTCGCTCTGCGCTTCGATGTGCTCGGACCGGCAAACAAGAAAGGCCTCCTCGATTGCGCCACCGTGCGCGGCTTCATTGATCTCGAACGTTTGCGTGCCAACGCCGCGTGGCAGTTTGAATCGCCCGTGGTCTATGACGATCGCGCCACGAAGATTCTCGATCATCGCATCGAACCCATTGAGCCAACGAGCGACGAACTTCCCAAGGGGTTGCCGCTCTTACGCTCCATCTCTTCCGTACCCGTTCCCGCATTTCGCCCAACGACGGCTCCGAAAGGCGTTGCCGCGTTTGAGATCCCAGAAACGGGCGTTGGAGTTGAAGGTCGATTCACAATCTTTCAAGGCTCCATCTTGCGCTCGGTGCAACCGATGAGGCGCTCGAAGCAGCACTCCGGCATCTTCCAGTTGTTCAAACAACGAACGCCCGTCGAGCGCGCGGTTTTCGATCTCCTCGTGCACGAATCGCTTCTGCAAGACGGCCATCTCCCCGAAGCAATTCTGTACAGCGATCTTCATCGCACACCCGATTCGCCGCACCAACTGAAGGATCGGCTTCCCGCGGGCCTCGGCGTTGAGTCGCTCGGACTTGCATCGCGTCGACTCAAACTCGAAGGATTTGACGACTACGCCAAACTCTCGGCCAAAGTGTTTGAAGCAACACAATGGAAGCCCGCAGAGTTTCGTGCATTTCGCGTTGCTGCGCCGTACCCGCCGGTACCCTCCACGCTCGTGCTCGAAATGGAATTGGTTGAATAGGCGCGCATACACCGCGCGTCGATCTCCCAACGAACGAGATTTGCTCGCCGATCCCGTAGGATGCGCCCTATGTCGATCGAACACCTTCTCGAGAACAACCGAGCGTGGTCTGCGCGCATGGA
>JBJOHQ010000206.1:0-9592 GCA_046047595.1 Planctomycetota bacterium
CCCGCTATCATCTGCGCCCCCTCCGACGGAGGGCATTCGACAGGCGAAAACCATGCATCTCAAGCGCGACGACAGTCATCATCACGGACCGCCGGTGATTCCGATCACCTTCCACCTCGAAGACCCTGAGGGTTTGACCGGCACCTCACAAAAGGTGTGGGAGGTACTTGGTGGTGAACATGAGTCCATCCTCGAAGTGGCGATGGACAACGGCATCAACATCGAGCATGCGTGTGGTGGTGTTTGCGCGTGTTCGACGTGCCACATCTACCTCGAGAGCGGTGCCAACCAAGTCAGCGAAGCCTCGGAAGATGAAGAGGATCGTGTGGAAGAGGCGCCTGGCATCAAGCGCACGTCGCGGCTCTCCTGTCAGTGCGAACTGAAGGATCTTGGCGAAGGAAAGCGTGTGCCGATCGTCGTGCGAGTTCCTGCGTGGAATCGCAACGCCGTGAAGGAGATTCCGCACTGACGCGGAAGAAGCATGCACTGGCTTGATGTTCAACGAATCGCTGAAGAACTCGTGGATCTTCATCCCGAGGTTGACCCGACGACGGTGTCGTTTCCTCGATTGAAGGCAATGGTCGTCGCGTTACCCGGATTTGCGGAGCAGCCAGGTCATCCATGTAACGAGCGCATCCTCGAAGCGATTCAGCAAGCGTGGATGGACGAGCGTGCGTGAGGCATGACGGTGTCACGCGCTTCGAATCTAAACTTCGCATCCAAATCATTGCTCGATCGGCGTGAGGAATCCTAATGCCCAAGTCCACCGTCGAACGTTACCACGCTGCTGCGATTCAAACGGCGTTTGAGAATCCGCGAACGCGCGCGGAAATCCCATCGCGCGTTGCACGCATGATTGCGATGGCGGAGCAAACCGTCGCGGGCTACAAGCCGTTTTTCGACGTGCGACTCATTGCGTTTCCCGAGTTTGCGCACGCCGCACCGGTCTATTTCACGGTCGAAGAATTACTCGAACATCTCGCGGTCGAGATTCCAAACGACCACACCGACGCGTATGTGCGCTTTGCACGTGCGACGGGTTGCTACGTGCAAACGGGCACATTTATCGAGCGCGACGTGCGCTATCCGGGCGCGGTGTTCAACACAACGTGTCTCATCGGGCCTGAGGGAATCGTCGCGAAGTACCGCAAGGTGAATCCGTGGATTCCGTGGGAAGTCCATGCGAGTCCGCATGATTTGCCCAACTACGCGGAGGAGCCGTTTCCGGTCGCGGACACCGAGATCGGAAAGATCGGTTGCGCGATTTGTTACGACTGGTTGTTCCCTGAATCCATCCGACAACTCGCGTTCAACGGTGCGGAGATTCTCGTTCGTGTGAGTGCGTACATGGACCCGTGGGGAGCAACTGCGCCGATGGATTGGTGGACGACGATCAATCGTGCTCGTGCGATTGAGAACACCGCGTTTGTCCTCGCGTGCAATCAAGGCGCGACCTTCGAGGGCTACCCGCCATTCTCGTGGCCGGGTGGCTCGATGGCGGTCGACTTCGACGGTCGCGTGCTTGCGCAGGCAGATCCAGGGGCCGGCGAAAAAGTCGTGGTTGCGCCAATCGATTTGGCAGCGCTGCGCGACGCGCGTGCGCGACGTCAGGGCCACGACATGCGTGCGCACTATCGCGCTGAAGTTCATCCCTATGCCGCGATGCCACGATTTTCCCGAGCGGGGAGCGGCGCGATTGATATCGCGTCAAACGACGCGCGTATCGCGGCAGCGAAGCGGACACTTCCGTAAGTCGCAAATCGCCCGCGAGAAGTGCGCGCCCACGAAGTTCTTCCCTGAGGGGTTTGCACCCACAAACATTGCACCCAAAGACATTCAACCCACGAACGGCGCGTCGCGCCGTATGCTCGGGGCATGTCTCTCGCTTCGATCCTCACCAACGTTCGGCTTCGCGAACATGCTCCATTCGCACGCGGACTTTCCGCCGCGATCTTGCTCGTTTCGGTCACACTCGGTTGTGGCAAAGAGGAAGGCACGACGGATGGAACGACGAATGGAACAGGGGCTGGTGCACAGTCGAGTAGAGCACCGCTTGACGCAGCGCTCGCTGGCGAACTGAATCGCGCCGTTGGCATGATGGGGCGATTTGAGTTTGAGCCAGCGGCGGTGGAGTTTGCGCGCATCGCGAAGCTGCCGAACGCGCCGCGCGAAGCGGCGCTTGGTCATGCGATCGCTGTGTTGAATCAGTCACGCGATGGTGCGCAAGAAGAAGCGCTCGCACTTCTTGGTGAATTTCTCAAAACGAATCCGCCGAAAGATCTCGCGCTGCGTGCACGCTATTGCCAAGGCCTCTGTCTTCTTTATCTCGGGAAACCCGCAGAAGCGTTGACTGCGTTCCTTCCAGTCGCCGAGGCGCGTGGTGAAGATGCGTACGCGCTGTACTTCACTGGACAAGCACTCGAACAAACCGGCGAGTACGCGAAGGCGTTTGAGTGGTATGAGAGAGCGGCCACGCGCGATCCGCGATTGAAGAGCGCGTTTCTCGGTATGCAGCGATGTGCGCGTCGTACCGGCAATGAAGCGCGTGCCGAAAGTGCGCTCAAAGCCTTCGAGGATTTGGCAGCCAATCCGCGCGCGAAAAACGCGGAGTTCAAGTACACGCGCATGGGTTCGCTTGGCCTCGCGCCGCTTCCTCGATCATTCACGCCCTCTGATTGGAAGCCGCCGTCGGGCCCGATTTTCGCATCACCGAAAGAGCTCGCGATTCGTTGGCCTGAGGGATATGTGCCGCAGTGGTCGCAGGATCTCGAGCAGCATGCAGTCGTCGGCGATCTTGATGCCGACGGGCGTCTCGACATCTTGATTGCGCGGGCGCTCGTTGAAAGGGGTGCGCTTGATTTGTCAGCGCTCTTTCTCGCCGGACAAGCCGATGGGTCTTTCCTCGCGAAACCAGACCATCCACTCGCGACGTTGGCGGGCGGTTCGACATGGTCGATTCTGCTCGGTGATGTCGACAACGACGGGTTGACCGATCTCTATCTCTGCCGCAGCGGCGGAAACCGACTGATTCTCGCGGAGCCAGGCGGTGGTTTCCTCGACGCGACAGAAGCATGGCAAGCAGCGGGAGCGACGACGAGTTGCGGCGACGGCGCACTCGCGGACCTTGATCACGATGGCGATCTTGATGTGTTGCTCCTCGCGCGCGACGGGCCGGTTGAACTCCTCGCGAATCTCGGAGGGTCTTTCAAGGACATCGCCAAGGAATCGTTCAACATTCCTGGATTCGAAACCGTCGAACGTGGGCCGATTTCAACGATCATCGGCGACTTCGATTACGACCGCGATGCGGACATCTTCATCTTGAACGAACTCCCGCCGCACACGTTGCTCTTGAACGAGCGGCTTTGGCGATGGGTGCCGGGTACGGCTCCGGGCTTCACGCAAGAGCAACTCGACGAGCAGGCCCTCGCAGCGGCAGTGGTGGATCTCGCCGACATTCCGTTGCGACGACTCGCACTCGCGAGTAGTGGTTACTTGCGTATGCCAACGCGCATTGAGACCTACGCGCGCGACGCGCGAACCGAACTCGCGGTCGTTGATGCGACCGGCGATGGGCACAGCGATCTCCTCTTGATGCGTGCAAAAAGCATGCTTTTGCTCGATGAATCCGGACGACTCGTCACCGAGATTCCCTACGGCGAAGAGATCATTCGTGCGCAAACGCTGCAACTTGAAGGGGCGAAAGGTCCGTCGGTGCTCGCACTTCGCGCAGGGAAAGCACCGCTGCTTTTTGCGCCGGGACCGGGCCGCGGAAACTCCGTCGCATTCCGTTTCAGTGGACGCGACGATCCGTCGCAATCGATGCGATCGAACACGAGCGGTATTGGTACGTCCTACGCCGTACGCGTTGGAAACGAGTGGTTCGGTGGTGAAACGTTCCGCTCACACACTGGTCGCGGACAGTCGCTCGCGCCAGTGTCCGTGGGCATCGGTCCGTTCGAAACAGCCGATGTGGTGGAGATCGAGTGGTCGGACGGTGTCTTTCAAAGTGAAGTTGGCGTGAAGGCAGGTGAGATCACGTCGATCGTTGAAACGCAGCGACAAATCTCATCGTGCCCCGTGCTTTTCGCATGGAACGGCGAACGGATGGAGTTCGTCTCGGATCTCCTTGGAGTTGGTGGACTCGGATATCTCTTGGAGCCTGGCGTCTACAGCGAGCCGCGCCCGCGCGAAACGTTCGTGTTTCCTCAGCGCACGCTTGTACCGCGCGCGGATGGCTCGTTACGCATCGCGCTTGCCGAGCCGATGGAGGAGTCGTGCATGCTCGATCACGTTGCACTGCGCGCGATCGATCTCCCCGATGGTTGGGACATCGCGCCGGATGAGCGGCTTGCGATCGGCGGTGCTGCACCAACGGGCGACATCGTCGCGTGGAAAGATGCATGGATCGCGACGACTGCGAACGAGGTAAGCCGCGAAGCTTTGGCAAAGGTCGATCTCGTCGCGCCCGATGTTGGGCCGCATGATCCGCGTTTCCTTGGGCGACTTGCGGGCGAGCAGGTGCTCGAACTCGAGTTTGCCACCGACATTGGAGCGATCGCCGATCCATGGCTCGTGATCGATGGATGGGTTGAGTACCCGTACTGTCAAACGATGTTTGCGGCGTGGCAGGCGGGCGCGAAGTATCGCGCGCCGAGTCTGGAAGCGCGTGGCGCCGACGGCACTTGGACGACGCTCGTGGAAGAGTGGGGTTACCCCGCGGGTATGCCGCGGCGCATGGCGCTGCCGATTCCACGCGAGAAATTGCCCGTGGGCGTCAACGCGCTTCGTATGCGGACGAACATGGAGGTCTACTTCGACAGCGTACAACTTGTCGCGCGCGAACCGTTGCCAACCGCGCCTTTCGAACTCACGCTCGCGGGCGCTGAACTCGCGTCGGTCGGTTTCGCGCAACGAACCACTGGCCCACAGAAGCAGCCGCACTACGACGACGCGCGACGACTTCCGTTGTGGGATTGCCGATTCCAATTCGGGCTTTACACCGAGTTCGGCGATGTCGCGGAACTCGTGCGTGATGGCGACGAGTCGCTCGCGGTCTTTGGGCCAGGCGAGCAGGTGACGGTTGATTTCCGTGTGCCCGCCAATCCTACTGCCGGGGTTTCTGCGGCCGCGCCTGCGGGAACAACGCGTCGTTACATGCTTGAAGTGCGGGGTTGGTGCAAGGACATGGATCTCTTCACGAAGGACGGAGAAACGATCGAACCATTGCCGGGCGCAAAGCCTGCGGCGATGGAGAAACTGCGCACGCGACCGATGGGCGGACGGTGAGTGGTCGATAGAGTGCGCGTATGTCGAAGTTCCGCCCAGCGGTTGGTCCGAAACTGAAGTGGCTTCTCGCCGCGGTGTTCGGGCTGTTCGCGTTGTTGGCGGTGAACAGCGTCTACCTCGGCGCAGTGACGTTCCTCCAGTGGAAGACCGGCGAGACGCTCGAGAATCGCTTCTATCTCGTCAACTTCCTCGCGCACCTCGTGCTCGGGTTTGCGATCGTTGTCCCAACGATCGTGTTCGGCGCACTGCACTGGCGGAACGTCGCGAACCGACCCAATCCGCGCGCCATCGCAGCGGGCATTGCGACCTTTGTTGCTTCGATCGTGTTGCTCGCAACGGGCGTTGCATTGACACGCGTGGAGTTTGGCGGTGCAACGATCGGCGTTCGCGAGCCGACGACGCGCGAAATCATCTATTGGGTGCATGTCATCGCGCCGTTTGTCGCCGCGTGGCTCTTCGTTTTGCACCGACTTTCGGGCCGCCGCATCAAGTGGGCGATTGGTGCGCGGTGGGCAGCGGTGGCGGGTGCCGTTGCGTTGGTTGCAACGCTTGCGCACGTTGTTTTGCCGGAGCGCGCGCCGCGCGTTCCCGAAGATGGTGCAAGCTACTTCGAGCCGTCGCTCGCGAAGACTTCGACCGGCGGCTTCATTCCCGCGAAGGGCTTGATGGCGAATGAGTATTGCCTCGAGTGTCACGCCGACGTGGTGCATTCGTGGGCGCATTCGGTGCATGCGGCGAGTTCCTTCAACAATCCGTTCTACGCGGCGAGTGTGCGCGAGACGCGCCGTGAAGCGTTCGAGCAGGATGGCAGTTTGCAGGATGCGCGTTTCTGCGCGGGTTGCCACGATCCAGTGCCATTCTTTGCGGGCGCGTTCGAGGATGCGAAGTGGGACGATCCTGCGTACGACGTTGCGAATGATCCGCTTGGTCGCGCGAGCATCACCTGCACGGTTTGTCACGGGATCGTTTCGATCGATAGCCCGCGCGGAAACGCCGACTACACCATTGAAGAGAGTCCGCACTATCCGTTTGCATTCAGCGAATCGCCGCTCTTGCAGTGGGTTTCGAATCAACTGGTGAAGGCGAAGCCGTCGTTTCACAAGCGCACGTTCTTGAAGCCCGAAGTACACCGCTCGAACGAGTTCTGCGGTGCATGTCACAAGGTCTTCCTTCCCGAGCCGCTCAACGATTACAAGTGGTTGCGCGGGCAGGATCACTACGGGTCGTTCCTCGCGTCCGGACGCAGCGGACATGGCGCGCTCGGTTGGTATTACCCCGAGAAGGCGGCGACTTCATGTAACGCATGCCACATGCAAGCGGTGGCGAGCGACGACTTTGCCGCGCGCGATCGCGATGGAAGTGGCGTGCGCAGCGTGTTGTCGCATGCGTTTCCGAGCGCGAATACAGCGCTTTCAAAGGCGATCGATCAGTCGGCGTGTGCGATGCTTCCAGGTGCCGCGTGCGCGGAACTTCCCGATGAGATGGCGAGTGAAACGGCTGCAGATGCGCATGCGGCGATCGTCGCGGGTCACGCGGCATTCAACGCGAAGACCGTGCGGGTTGATCTCTTCGCGGTTCGTGATGGTGGTGCGATCGATGGTGCGTTGCGTGTGATTGGCGCGGAGTTGCCCGTGCTCGACGCGGGTCAGCGATACTTGCTTGAGGTCGTTGTCCGCACGCTCGACATCGGTCATGAGTTCACGCAGGGGACGGCGGATTCCAACGAGGTTTGGTTGTGGACGCGCGCGACGCTCGAGTCGCCGAGCGGTGAGTCGCGCATTGTTGGCGTGAGCGGGGGACTTGACGAGGCAACCGGCGAACTCGATCCATGGTCGCGCATGTTCAACGCGTTCGTGATCGATCGCGAAGGGAATCGCATTGATCGACGCAACCCGCAGGACATTTTCCTCCCGCTCTACAACAACCAAATTCCGCCAGGTGCTGGTGATGTCACGCATCTTCTGCTCGAAGTGCCCGCGGATGCAGCGGCGCCGATCCGGATCGAGAGCGAAGTGCGCTATCGCAAGTTTGACACGACGTATCTGCGCTTCGTGGAAGGCGCGACGCGTATCAATGACTACCCCGTGATGGTGCTCGCGCGCGACCAAGTGGTGTTGCCGGTGCGAAGCCGAGATGGTCGTGTGCACGGTGCTGTGACTGCTGCGACAGATTCGATTCCTGAGTTGCAGCGTTGGTATGACTACGGCATTGGGCTCTTCCGCGAGAGCGATCGTGGCACGGGGCGCGGGGCGCTTCGACAGGCCGACGAAGCGTTCGCGCGAGTCGAGACGCTTGACCCTGCGGTTGGCGCGTTGGCGCGCGCGCGGCTCGCGATTCGCGAGGGGCGACTCGACGATGCGGCGGCGATGCTTGTTCAAGCCAGTGGCGAAGGGGTGAAGTCGCCGTGGACGGTTGCGTACTTCACGGCGCTCGTCGATAAGCAGAACGGAAACTTTGCCAAGGCTGCGGATGGTTTCCGCCGCGTTCTTGCGACGGACTTCGCGGGTGCGCGCGAGCGTGCGTTCGACTTCTCGATCGACGTGCGCGTACTGAACGAACTGGCCGAAGTGCTGCTTGAGCAGGCACTCGCGACGCCGGACGAGGGCGTGCGCACGGCGCTCGCGAAAGAGTCGCGCGAGGTCGCGCAGCGCTCGCTCGCGGTCGATCCTGAGCAAGCGACGACGTGGTGGTTTGTAAACCGCGCGTGCGAAATGCTCGGTGACGCGGACGGCGCGCGTGCGGCGCGCGAACAGCACGCGCGATACAAGCCCGACGAAAATGCGCGCGACCGCGCGGTCCGTCTTGCACGGGAAAAGTACCCGTGGGCGAATGCGGCCGCGGAGGCGACGGTGATCTACTCGCTCGGTCGCGTGGGTCGACTTGAGGGTGATTTGCTGCCGGGTACGCGGGTTGAGGTTCCGGGCTTACGCTGAGAAGTTGCAAGACAGTGCACGTGCCGTGCACCAATTCGGAAATTGGCTTGACTCCCAACCCCGAAGTGCGGCGAAGATGGACACATGGCTGACCGCACGAACGCAAGCACGAACGCAAACACGTCCTCCGATCTCGCAAACGCGTCGGCTGCGCCCAGCATCCGCACACTCGCAGAACTCCGCGCTTCCGGTTGGCATTCGCGTTCCGTCAAAGACGAGCTCCGCGACAACCTCGTCCGCGCACTCGCCACGCCCGGCTGCTCGCCGCGCGATCTCTTTCCCGGCATCCTCGGCTACGACGACACCGTGCTTCCAGAGGTCATCAACGCGATCCTCGCGGGGCACGACATGCTCTTCCTCGGCGAAAAGGGTCAAGGAAAAAGTCGCCTCATGCGCCTACTTCCGCGCTTCCTCGACGAGTGGATTCCGTACCTCGACATTCCGAACGCGCCAGTCCACGAAGATCCCGAGCGACCGATCACACGCGCGGGCCGTGAACTCCTCGCCTCGACGCCGCCTGAGCGAGTCCCCATCGCGTGGTGGCACCGCTCCGAGCGCTACGCCGAACGCCTCGCGCCCGGCACGAAGTTCGCCGACGTGATCGGTGAAATCGATCCAGCGCGCCTGATGTCTGGCACATCGATGTCGGCCGAGGAGGCGCTCCACTTCGGTCTCATCCCGCGCCAGCATCGCGGCATCTTCGCGATGAACGAACTCCCTGACCTCGACGAACTCGTACAGGTCGGCCTCTTCAACATTCTCGAAGAGCGCGACGTGCAGATCCGTGGCTATCCGATCCGCTTCGATCTCGACGTTCTTGTCCTCTTTAGCGCGAATCCCACGACCTACAACCGTTCGGGCAAAGTGATCCCACAGTTGAAGGACCGCATCGGCAGCACCATCGCGACGCACTATCCGCGCGAACGTGAACTCGGCATGGCGATCACGCGGCAGGAAGCGGGCATCGATCTCGGCGGCGCGTACCCCGTGCTCGTTCCGCCGTTCATGGACGAAGTCTGCGAAGAGATCTCGCGCGTCGCGCGGAAGTCGCGCTTTGTCGATCACGCGAGTGGCGTCTCGGCGCGATTCGCCGCGTCGAATTGGCGCACGATGGTCGCGAACGCACGTCGTCGTGGCATCGCGCATGGCGAGCGGCCTGCCGTTCCGCGTATCAGCGACCTCGCGCATCTCCACGCGAGCGCAACGGGCAAACTCGAACTCGACCTCATGGGTTCGCACCAGATGACCGAGCGCCAAGCAATCGATGCGATCGTCGCCGAAGCGATCGCCGCCGTGTTCAACGAGTATGTCGATGCACACGGACTCGGCGACATCGCCGACATTTTCGCGAAAGGCGTGCGCATCGAGGT
>JBJOHQ010000207.1:0-6094 GCA_046047595.1 Planctomycetota bacterium
GAACGGCAGCGTGACGACAAAGCCTGAAATCAGGAAGAAGAGCTGCACGCCGAGGAAGCCGTGCGAAACCAGCCAACCGAGCGCGGAACGGAACACCGCGTCGCCTTGCGAACCGTCGAGCGCCGAAACCTGCGTTCCACCCGACGCTTGGTGCTTCAGGTAGAGCGACATCGTCGCGTGAAAGAGAACGACCGGCAGAATCGCGACCGCACGCAATCCGTCGAGTTCGGGCACGAATTGCCCGCTCGAAACGACGCGGCGGAAGAGATGGGTCGGGAATGGCATGGAGGAGCGAAAGACAACCGGCTGCGACCGGACGGAACGCCGTTACTTCGGCAAAAGGAAGTTCTACGTCGAGAGAGAATGTTGCAAAAGCTGCGATCTCGCGTGCGAGGGCTTCTGGTAAACCTCGCATGAATCAACACTCCATGCAACGACGATCACCACTTCACTCGGCACCAGCTTTTCTGACTCGCCTGAATCACCTCTCTCGCCTGACTGCCCTCGCCGCGAGTGTTGTCGCCGTCAACGCTGCCGTTCGAGCGGATGATGACAACTGCACTTCTGGGGGAGCGCCTGGAACGTACCCCTTCCGCATCGACACCGGTGAGCTTGCTGTGCCACCAGGTGGACAGACGAGTGTGTTTGTGCTCGAAGGACTCCCCGAGCCGCGCGGCTATCAGTGGCCCGGCATGCGCATCCGCGCCTCTGCCGATCTCGGCCTCGACAGCGAGCGGATTCTCCTTCGATTCGTCGCTCCCGGAGTCGAATCAGAGTGGCGCACCGTTGAGTTTCCGGAGGAAGCCGATTGCGCGAGTCCGCCCAATTGCACCCACAATTTTTACCCTTGGGACTTCTTCGATAGCGCAGCGTGGAACGGGCAAGTCGAAATCGAGATCTTCGCCACTCCAAGCGTCAGCGCAAAAACCTGCCCCAACGCCTTCATTCGCGTTGAGTTGCAATACCTCGCAGCGATGGACGACGACTGCAACAACAATCGTCGCCACGACGCGTGTGATATCGCCGATGGAATCCTCCAAGACTGCGACCAAAATGGTTGGGCTGATGTGTGCGAACTCGCAAGATTTCCCGAGCGAGACTGCAACAACAATGGGCTACTCGATTGTTGCGACGCGGCGGCAGGATCGCGCGATTGCAATCAAAACGGCACGCTCGACGAGTGCGAGATTGCGCAAGACGCCGATCTTGACTGTGATCGCAATGGATTCCTCGACCGTTGCGAAATTGGATTTGGCATGAAGCCAGACGTCGATCAAAACGGCGTTCCAGATTCCTGCGATATCGCGGCAGGTCGACTCGCGGATTGCAACGGCAACGGAATCGCAGATGTCGCTGAATTGATCGATCCAAA
This sequence comes from Planctomycetota bacterium, assembly GCA_046047595.1. Taxonomy (GTDB): domain Bacteria; phylum Planctomycetota; class Phycisphaerae; order Phycisphaerales; family SM1A02; genus QWPT01. The sequence goes on from JBJOHQ010000207.1 coordinate 1,373, forward strand.
CAACGATCTCGATGGAGATCTCGTGCTCGATGACTGTGATCGACCGAGCGCCGACATCAATCAAGACGGCTCCGTCGGCGCACCCGATCTCGCAACACTGCTCGATCGTTGGGGAACCGCGAACGCTGCGTGCGACATTGACAACTCTGGCAACGTCGGCGCTGCGGATCTATCACTCCTTCTCGCAGCGTGGGGCCCCGCGTTTCTCTGCGGAAACGGCGTGCTCAATCCCGGGGAAAACTGCTGCAACTGCCCTTCAGATGCTGGCTGTGGCGACGGATTCGATTGCTACTACGGCGCGTGTTTGCCGTGTCTCGATGGATCCTGCCCGCCAGGCTCAGACAACTGCTTCGCCTTCTACGGTGCCGCGCCAGTGATCTGTTACGGCTGCACCGATCCGTCGTACGGAACGGATGTCATCCCTTGTTACAACTTCAATCCGTACGACCTCTACTGTGCGACGCTCCTTACTTCGCCGCCGCGCGCGCGCGGATTTGCGATGCAATTGATTGACGTGCGTCAGCCGACCATCGCGATCGCATCGCTCAGCGTCATCGGACTATTGACGCTGCCGAGCGGCTTGATTCGTCGCCTGTCGTCGAAGTTTCGTCGCACGAAGTAGTCGTCGGCGCGACGTTTGACGATGCTTCTGACGGCGAAGGTTCGCAGCCCACTCCACAGACGAGTCCGCCAACAAGTGCAAAAAGATAGATGCACCAGTCCTTCATCAAACTGAGATCAACGAGCGACATGATCGCGATGGCCGCGATCGCGCTTGCAAGAGGTACTGCCGTCGGTCGTGTCTTCGGATGACTCAGTGCGCGCCGAAGATGTCTCAGCACGGTTGTCACGATCCAAGCCGCGCAGGCAAAGCCGACAAGCCCGCGTTCGCAAAGAATCTCAAGCGGCACACAATGCGCCCAAGGCATGCCTCCAGGAGCAGGTGTGATGCCTGACGACGCAGGCAAGACACGCGCACGCTCGTGAACTTCAAAAAAGACTGATGGTCCTTGCCCGAAGATCGGCGCATCAAGGAATGAGTGCCACGCGACCTGCCACACCCGAAGTCGCCAATCATCATGGATCGCGAATGTATCGAGCACTCGAACTCGCACGGAACCGAGATCGAAGATCCATGCACAGAGCACCAAACACGCAGACACGCTGAGTGCACCAAGCAACGCGCGTCGACGGGTCAACCACAACATCATGGACAGTGCTGCATTCACGCCGAGAAACGTCGCGCGACTCCCAGAATAGAACGCGACGAGAAGTGCCGACGCCGTGACAAAGACCGCATTCAGCAACGCGAACGGGCGATGGGTCCCATGCGATAGAAGTGAACGCGACATGAGTGAACGCGACGCAAGTGAACGCGACACGAGTGCTTGCCCTGCGACCGAAAGCGGCGCGAGAATCGCGATGCACGCAACTTCGTTGGGATTGGGGAGACTCCCTGCGAAGCGCGTATGCCCCGTGGGTGCGAGTCGTGGTTGCAAGAGACTGCTTTCTCCCCAAACTTGCGCCATCATGTCGATCAACAACGCGAAGACGGCGACGCTCGCGGCACCGCGAAGGACACGCATCGCCCATGGTGTCGCCGCGATCGGTTGGGCGGCGAAGAACGTTGCCAACAACGCGAGTCCCGATGCAGAGCGCAAGGAGCTTTGTTTAGGAAAGTCGGAGAGCGCGCTCGAGGCGATACCCGCACCCGCGAAGAGTAGTACTGGCAAGACACCGCGGAACCGAAACCCAACAGAGCGGATGAGGATCAAACCAGTGCCAAGGAACACCAGAAGTGCGGTTGACACTTCGGATCGAAGCGGAGCGCCGAGTGGAATCGAGAGGAGCAGTGCGCTCACTGCAAAGGTGCAAGCAACCAATCCAAGATATTCAACGCGGCAAGGCGTCGAGGTACGTTGCGGAGTTTGATTGGATCGTTGGCTCAACACGCGCGACCGATTTTCTCAGCAAGTTGTAAGGGAGAAAGCACTTGTTGTTCGGGCGTGACACGGCACGAACTCCGCGGCCCATGCGACAGAAGCCGATTGATCGCGCACCACGTATCGTGATTGCGCCAAACACGATCGTCGCGTGCGAGCGCCAGATGCGAATGTTGTAAGACAGCGTCGTCTGAAGGCATCCAAGAAGATCAATACAACACGCCGCGCAAAACGCGCGGCGTGTTGGTTGTTGATCCAGTGCGAAGCAACGAAAGATGCGACGGACGATTTCTGCTCGTCACGCGCCGCGAGCTGAAACCACGCGCCGCGAGCTGAAGTCACGCGCAACACTCACAGCGCCGCGTCGATCATCTTCGCGAACTCTGGCTTTGGCTTGATGCCCATCGTGCGCGACACGACTTGGCCGCCCTTCACGACGACCACGCATGGAATGCTCTGCACATTGAACTTGAGTGCGAGGTTGCGGTTCGAATCGACATCGACCTTGCCGACCTTCGCGCGGCCCTGATATTCGCTCGCGAGTTGATCGATGGTTGGGCCGATCATGCGGCAAGGCTGACACCACTCAGCCCAAAAGTCGATCAGCACAGGAACGTTGCTCTGGGCAACTTCATTGTCGTAGTTCGATTCGGTAATCGTGAGAGTGGCGGCGCCAGCCATCGTCTGCTCCTCGTTCGGAAACCGCCGCCTTGAGAGATGCGGCGAAGTTGAATCTTCTGCGCGGGACCCTCCCCGCGGGCGCGCATGGTAGCGATCAAACGAGGCGATTGTCTTGCCGAAAACGGCCGGCGAAGGCTGTTCTCAACCATCGAATGCGTTGCTCGCTACAGCCCCGCGCCGCGGAGTACCGCATGCGCCACAAGCAGTGCCTCGCGATGTGCACCAACATCATGGGCACGCACGATGCGCGCACCACCGCCGTACGCGGCAACAGCAGCAACGACCGAGCCGATGATGCGCTGCTCGGGATCTTCGCGCCCAGTCACGGCGCCAAGGAAACTCTTGCGGCTCGCTCCAACAAGCACGGGGAATCCGAGCGCAACGAGTTCGCTCGTGCGCGCGAGCAATTCGTAGTTCTGCGAAACGCTTTTTCCAAATCCAAGACCGGGATCGAGCGCGATCTGTTCGCGTGGAATGCCCGCGGCCATCGCCATCTCCGCGCGAGCGAGCAGAAACGCTGCGACATCGCGAACGACATCGCTGTACATCGGTTCGTTCGTGTATCGATCGGAGTAACTGTCTTGATCGGGCGGAGCGAGTCGATGCATGAGCACGACAGCTGCGCCGCGCTTTGCAAGCATGCGAAACATCGCAGGGTCTTCTGTACCCGCGCTGACATCATTCACGAAGTCTGCACCCGCGTCGAGCGCTGCTTCGGCAACGGCAGCATGTGTTGTGTCGATCGAAATCGCGACGTTCGAACGCGCTCGAATGCGCGTAATCGCTGGAACCACGCGACGAATCTGTTCGTCAATCGCGACGCGCGCCGCACCAGGCCGCGTACTCTCGCCGCCAACATCGATCACCGTCGCACCTTGATCGATCAACGCAAGCGCGAATTGCGCAACTTCTTCGGCACTCGTGAATTGCCCGCCATCCGAAAAACTATCTGGCGTGACATTCACGACACCCATCAACGCGAACGGATCGAGCGACAAAACGCGATCAGCACTGACTGGGAAAAACTGTTCGTCGCCCGAACTCCGCGACGTCATGGGGTTTCTCCTGCGGGTGTGCTCGGAGCAGGTGGTGCGGGCCGCGCAGGTGGTGCGGGCGGCGTCGCACCTGATGCAGCACCATTCGGCGCGACCGCGCGATCCATTCCTGTGCGCGCAGCGAGTTTCAGCACGGCAGCCGGCACCACCACAGCGGCGCGCGTTCGTCCACCTTCGAGATCGAGTGCAAAGGCGATCGGCTCCGTATCCGCAGGTACTTTCGGCAACGTCGCGCGCACTTCGTCTTCGCCCATGAAACTCGATGCAATCTGACCGACGAGATTCGTGAGTTGTCCAAGCCCGAGCATCACTTCGACATCGCGCGCGGCAGGCAACCACTCTTCAATACTCGTCACCGTGTCATCCTTCGCAAGCGTCTTTGCGCCCGCTGCGGCTTCCATCGCGCGCGCGTAGACATCGGGGCGCTGACTGAAGGTGATCACCACGCCATCAGCCGTCTTCTTGGCAAGCCCGTTCACGCCACGCGAACCAAAGATGAATTGCTTCGCGAGGCGTTCGATGTCGATACCTGGTCGCTTCGTCGCATCGATGACGGTTTCTTTGATTTCAAACGCAGCGACAACATCACCCGTCTTCAACTTTTTCTCGGCATTCCACGCTGGTTCGCGGCGAAGCCCGTCGGACTCACCCGCCAGCGCGAGAATGCCCGACTCGACGCGCGCAAGCGTTGTGCTTGGATTGCGCGAACCAATGAAGAGCGCGGAGTCATTCAGCGCTCCGCCAATCGCCACACCAAGTTTCGATGGATACGCCGCGAGTTCGACGTCGGTGATGTCCTTGCCTTCCGCATAGAACCACGCCGGAAGTACGTCGCGCGCAATGCCCGCGAGATCAAGGAGTTCGCCGAACTTCTCTGGCCCACCGAGTGCCTCAATGTTGGCCGCAATCGCGAGATAGAAGGGATTCTGCGGCAAATGCGCGAAACGCGCGGGCTTTCCCGTGCCGCCTGCGGCAAGCGACGCGAGTGGCGACATCGGTTCACCGACACCGACCGCACCGATGAAGAGTCCGAGCGGATCGAC
>JBJOHQ010000208.1:0-3085 GCA_046047595.1 Planctomycetota bacterium
GGCGTCATTCCCGCGCCGATCGCAAACTCCGCGCAGTTCATCACGCGACGCGATCAGTGGTTCACGAATTACCCAAACGTCTATCGCAATCCTTCGCTCGCTCTGCCGAACTTCTTCAATCTCAGCACGCTCGGGAAGCCGACCGACGAATTCAAAGCGGGAACCGATCGCAACATCGTCTCGCGCACGTTCACTGATACCGACGGCGACGGCTTCACCGACAGTTTCTGGTTCCTCGCGCCAACGCCCGTCGATCGCGGCATCCGCACGATCGTCGGCGTCTCGGTCGTCGACAATGGGGCGCTCCTCAACGCAAACGTCGCGACGAAGTTCAGTTTCAACAACACGGTTGGCGCCACGCCTTCGGATCTCGCGCTTGTCACGAGCATCGCTGACCTCGCCGACATCGGTGGCCCAGGTGCCACAGGCGTTGGTTTCTTCGACGGTGTGTTGAATCGTCGCAACACGCGCCCGCAAGGACCGAACGTCCTTGTCGACACGCTGTATGGCCCGTCGCCCGCGCCGAGTTACTGGCGGAACGACCTCACGTTCGCGCCCGCGCAGATCGATCACTACCGCTTGAGTTTCGGTGATTACGGAGTGCAGCCGCTCTCGTTCCTCAACTCGATTGGCATGCGCACAGCCAACGGATTTACCGACAGCGGTGCGCCGCTCGCGGGTTACCCGCTTGTGGATTCTCGCTATCCGGGCACCGCGTCCGCGCAATACCCGCAACCCAGCGGCAGTTTCGAGCACCCGCGCGAACGTCTCGCCTACTTCAAGATCAGCGGACTCGATCCCGAATCGCCGCTCTTCGGTTTGACGCCGTTCGATACGACCGACGAGTTCGAACTCCGTGCGATCCACGGCAACAACTCGCCGAACACGCTGTCGCGCTTCGAGCAAGCAGTCAGCCTCTACAGTCCGATCTATCAGGGCGCCGACGCGAACAACTTCCAGTTCTTGCGCGCGTCGCCGATGCGCGAAGAGTCGAGCGAGTACCTCGATCAACTGAACTCGCGGCAGCTCCTCGTCGACAATCGCCGCAAGTTGACGCTCTTCAACGGTGCGCGCAACGAGACGGCACCGCCGTGGCTCTGGCCGACGCCGTACTACGAGGAGACGGTCAACTACATGAATCCGCGCGTTGCGGCGATCACCGATACGGCTGATCCGCAATTTGCGGCGTTCGATGTTGCGAATCGCGCGGAGTACGCGCGTCAGAAGTTGAAGGTCGACCTCCGCCGCACCAACTGGAGCGCGGTCGATGGACAAGCGCCGGTGCGCGACCAATTCTCTGCGTACTTCTGGCGGCGCGATCTTGCGCGCTTGCTCGAGCGTTCGCTGACGAAGGTGACCCAAGATCCCGCGACTGGCAACACGCTCTACCAATCGATCTACGGCACGCGCCAAGCCGACTATCAGCGCACGTTGTCGATGATCGCGAGTTACGTCGCGAACATCGATTGCGCGAGCGATGAGGCGGTTCCGTTCGTCGAGAACATTCCGTCGATTGGAAACGCGATCCGCGCCGACGACGATCCACTTGTTCCGAACCAGCCGGTCCAAGGCAATCAGTTCTTCCCCGGCGGGTCAGACGCGATCAGTGATCCGTTCGACAACAACCGTTTCTATACCGGCGTTGAGAAGCAACCCTTCATCATGGAGGTCTTCTTCGGTGTCGCGTACATGCGCAGTAAGTTCAACGAGAACGATCCGTCGTGGACGGGTCCAGATCCGACGGGTGAAGTTGTTCCGCAGGGTGGACAGCAGGATGGCGAGAAGTTCGTCGATTCGACCTGCAACAAGACACCGTTGATTGCAGTGCAGATCGCGAACCCGTACGACACGCCGATCAATCTCCGCGATTTCCGTCTGCGCTTCTTCGGCAAGGACTTCACCTTCTTCTCGCCCGAGTACGGTCCGAGTGCGCAGTTCCCTGATGGGCCCAGCATTCCGCCGGCGACGCTCGGTCGTCCAAGCACGGCGATCGTCTACTTCGCGCCGACGGTGCTCGACGACACGGTTCCAGCGAACGTCGAGCCGAATCAGTCGTCGGATACTGGCTTCCTTTCGATTCCAATCGAAGCGCGCTTCCTTGACTTCCTTGACCTTGAGAAGGGCGAAGTCGCAGCAGCGGGGAGCGCCGTGCAGCAGGTGGATGCCGACGGCGACGGTCTCATTGAGCGCGTTGGCCCGTATGACTCGCGTGGCACGTTTGTCGACGGGTACGACCCGCTCGATCGCACGCTCGTCTTCCGCGCGGCGGCGTGGAATGAAGACCTCGGCACTCCTGGAACGCCTCAGTTCGGTGGCCGCTTCCGCAATGCGAATCAAAGTGTCGAACTCGTTCGTATCGTCGGTTTGCCAGGACAGCAGTACCCACTCGTAGTCGATCGCTTCGACAACAGCGAAACGGGAGATGGCGTTGACTTTGCAGAGGCAGTGAATCGCCTCTTTGATGACCCAGCGCACTTCCCACCCACGAAGACGTACTTCCGCGATCCAGTGCAGCTGGACCGTAGTTTCGTCTCGGGTATCCGCTTGGGCGGCAATGAAGTGTTCATGACGTGGGTCCGCGCGAGCCGAGCTTGGGCGTTCGACGTCGACACATGGAACGACACGACCGTCGCGATCGCCGATCGCAAGATTTCGGCGACCGAACTTTCCCCGCGCTACGTCTTCAGCGCCGCGGGTGAACCCACGCGCGTGAGCCGTTCGATTGACGGCATCAACGATGGTGGCGGCGACGTGAACTACTCGGGCGACGTCTTCGACGCGAACACCGACCCCGACGTCAACACCGTCGTCACGGGTGGCGGCACCGCAGCACGCTGGCCGCGCGCGGTCTTCGCCGACTGCTTCAATCGCCCGATTCGCGCGAAGCCCGCGTTCTTTACGAACATCCTCGTCGTGCCCGCGGGCGCAACGGGGAATGTCGATGCGGTCTATCTCTCCGGCGCGAATCCATTGCCGTTCCTTGGCGACGGTGAGAATCAGCGCGGTACGGTCACGGTCGGTGGCGAGCAGTTCGAATGGCACACGGGTTCGAAGGGGATGTCGGTCGAGGCCGATGGCGTGACAT
>JBJOHQ010000209.1:0-4260 GCA_046047595.1 Planctomycetota bacterium
TCACGCGCCGCGAGCTGAAATCACGCGCCGCGAGCTGAGACACGCCGCGGGGCCAAAAATGCGACCGCCGCGCGTGCGAGTCAACGCGAACGAGCGGCGATCGTCCATGCGGCTGGAGGTACCCAACTCCCTCCCAAGCCGGTGGGTAAATCCGTAGAGCGAAGTTTGTGCCGCGCCACTTCTCACCACCGTCTCACCACCGTGCTTCTCCTCGCTGTGCTGAACACGCTTGAGAGCGCGGTTTACGACCCCTTTGCGTCTCCGCGCGTCGTTCCTTCGCCGATCACCATGCGGCTTGCGAGAGAAGACGGCCCTTTGACAGCCGTTCTGGCAGTCGAGTTCGCGCGAGGAATGCACAGCCACGCGCGATCGACTTCAGTCGACGCACTCAGAGATCATCGCGGCGCACGCCTCATCACACGCTTTCGCCGCGGCGTCACCGCCCTGATTTGTTGCGGCGAGTACCGCAAAGCCCTTCTCCGGCGCGAGCCATGCGACGCAGTACCAAAGCGAGTTTGACCCCGCGTGCATGAGCACCGAACCGCCCCAGGCGCGCTCTGCTGTCTTCCAACCGAGCGCTTCAAACGGCTCCTCTGCGTTCTTTCGATGCAACATCGCGAGTTCACGCGCGGCGCCCACGAGCGGCTTCGGCGGCTCGGCGCCGAGATGAAACGCGACGAACTTCGCCCACTCGCCAAGCGGCATCGCAAGCGTCCCTGCCGGCGCGATCGCGTTGGGATTGTCAATGTCGCGGACCACGCCCGTTTCGGTGTGGCCCTTCGGCGAAGCGGGTTCCGTGCGCGTCGGTGGTCCGAAGCACGCGCGCTCGATCCCGAGCGGTTGCAACACGCGATCGTGAAGCAGCGTTTCGTAGGCGATCGGCTGTTGCGGCCGACCGTCGTTGTCGACTTCGCCGCGCGCGGCGGCGACTTCCAACATCCGGCCCGCGATCGCATAGCCCTGGTTTGAATAGACGAACTTTCCGCGCGAGGTCGGCATCTCCGCGAGAAGTCCGCGCACAAACGCTGCGCGACATTCGATCGCTGGCTCGGTGCAGGCGAACGCCGCGGTCCAGAGTTGAGTGGGCGGATTCGCGGGCGCGCCACCACGGTGCCGAAGCAACTCTTCGAGCGTGACCGTGCGCCACGCTTCCACCATGCTCGGCGCATCAGTCCCAAGAACCTCGAGAATCGTCGAGTCCCATCGAATCTTGCCGTCTGCCACGAGCGCTGCCGCCAGTGTCGCGGTGAACGCTTTCGTACATGACCCGAGATGCATGCGGTCGTCGACGGTGATCGCCGCATCTTCGGTCGCCGCTCGAGCACCTGCAGCCACGACGACTGGCGAACCATCGCGCTGTACGACCGCGAGAACAAGCCCCGGGAGCTTTGCCTTGGCGCGCTCGCCTGTCGCGATCGCCGCGATGGCGGCTTGATCGACGGCGCGCGTGCGTGGTGGCTCCGTCGATGGGATCGGCGGCGTGGGCGGCGTTGTCGTCGTCGTTGATGTTGTTGTCGTCGGCGTGGGCGCGACCTGCGTCAGCCAGAGCACTCCAACGAGCGAGAGTACGCAATGTGTCATAGCGCGCAGCGTATGCTGCGACCGTGCCTTCAGAAGAACGCCCACCGCTTTCGTTGAAACCCTCTGCGCGCGAACGCGCGGCGGGTGTCGTGCGCATCGGCGAGCGCGCGTTCTTGCGCTTTGCGCACGAAGCCGATGGCACCGCGTTCATGGCGATGCTCTCCCGCTCGCGCGACCACTTGGCACCGTGGATGCCGCGGACCGCGCGCGGCAGCGAGCCCTCGTTTGGGCGTCGATTCGCGCGCATGCTTCGGCCGGAGTGCGAAGCGCATGGTCGGCTGCGGCTCCTCGTCTGTGCGCGCGACGACGGTCGCATCGTCGGCGTCGCGAGCCTCGGCGGTATCAGCGATTGGCCGAGCCTCGATTGTCATCTCGGCTACTGGCTTGCCGCGGGCGAACCTGGCAAGGGCCTGATGCGCGATGCGGTGGCCGCGCTCGTCGATCACGCGTTTGAAGATCGCGGGCTCCATCGCGTGGCCGCGAACATCATTCCGCACAACAATCGTTCGATTGCGCTTGTCCGCGCACTTGGGTTCATGCGCGAAGGCGTCTTGCGCGGGTTGATCGAGATCGACGGCGCGTGGCGCGATCACGAATGCTGGTCGGTCCTTTCGACCGAATGGCGCGAAGGCGTGCTCGATCGAAGCCGCGATGCCGAGGCGAAGCGCCGTGCTTCAAGCCGGTCGAGTGCGTCGCGTTCCGCCGACGCGCCGCGTACGCGCGCTCGACGGGGGTAGCCGACCTCGCTCGAGCGGTGGACCTCCTTCGTTGGGCGGAATAACTTCGCGACGCACGGTGCATTTTGCGCAGAGCGTGCATTCCTTCGCGTGCTCGCCACCCCCGCTCATGCGTCGCTTGCGGTTGACCGATCTTTGCCCTACCCTTCCCGACCCGCCGCGGGCTGTTCGCGCGGGAGACAACACAAAGTCAGTGATATGGGCCTGTAGCTCAATTGGGAGAGCGCTTCCATGGCATGGAAGAGGTCGTCGGTTCGAGCCCGATCAGGTCCACTCGGCGCGCCCTGCGCTTCTCGCGAACTCTCGCGCGAAGTTGCAGGGCGTTGCATTTGGTGTCGACGCTTCTGAAGACGCCGCCTAACGATCACACCTATCCGATCAAAACCCGCGGAACACACTGCTTGCATCGGACTGGGAAATTCGGTCGACGCCGGTCCACAGTCAGCTCGCCCTCAAGAGTGCTCGATTGCCGAAACACGGGGGTACTCGAGCCAACCGATAGTCTCAACGCGCTTCAGGAGTGGACGCCGCGTTGCGGCGAGACGGTCTGAATATCTTCAGCGCAAACCACACTATGAGGCCAAGTTGTGAAAGCAGATACGGGACAAAAATGACGCCGTACCACACCCATCGATTGGGATAGCTGGCGAGGTGAGGGTGAAACTTAGCCACCACCAAGGCCGTCGTGACGGTCAACAGCGCACCAAGAAGGCCCGCGACGAAGAACCCGCCACGGAGCTGATGTAAGTGAGTCCGAGCTTCGGATCGGTGTTCCACTGATGAGGCTTCGTATCGTCGGTCATTCATCCACCTCCGAGCGAAGAATGTGAGCGTTGTTCGGTGCAGCCGACAATTCGTTTTGATCAGTCGGATCCGAGGCGGAGTGCCCAAACGGGAGGGGCTTTGCAGGGCAACCCGCATTGGCCAGATTTTCCTGATAGGTCGCGAGCGCGCCGAGAATCCGCCCTGTTACAAAATCCGCTCCGGTGGTGACGCCAAACTCCTCATCTTGTTGGCTTACCTCAGCGACAGGAAGGCTGAGATCCACCATGAAGTACGAAAGCCCGACTGAGCGACCGTCCTCAGAGCGCACTTGGTCGAGGACCACAGGCACGTGGTCTTCCCCCGATTGCATCACGAGCACCTGACTCGCTGGGTCATACTCGCTGCCTATGGCCGATGTCCAAGCGCGGGCGACATCCGAACCTGACCAAGTATCGTCGTTGGAGTTCTCCGACATCGGAACCGCGCTTGCGATCTGCGTCACGGAAGTCAACGAGAAACAAGGAACGATCCAACTTCCCGCCGCAAACATTCCAAGCGAAGTCGCCACAGCCTTCAAAGTCTTGCCGAAGTTCATCAACTCGTCCTTGCAGAAAAAGTTCAGTGCAAAGTCTCGGTATGAAACCCTGCGTATGAAAACGGCTCCCCGCGGTCGCGACGCTACCTCCACACTCCATGCGCGCAACAACTTTATCTTGAATTTGCAAATATTCGCCGCTCTCGTTTGCGAGCCCACGCTCACGGAAACGCAAGTTTGAAAGTAGGCCGCGACGGCCGTTCGTGCGAGCAACCGTTGAGCGTCGCGTGCACGCGCGTCGCTGAGTCTGCACTGCCGCACAACGCAAACGTCAGCTTGATTCGAACTGCCGCTCTTGTCCGCAACTTCGATACGATCGAGGCCGTTACCTTGTACGCGCGATGCACGGGGCACTCGTCGAAATTCTCGTTCTGCTGGCGTCGGCGCTTGCGCTTGGCATGCTCGCGGAGCGATTGAAGCAAAGCGCGATCCTCGGCTACCTCGCCGCGGGCACGCTCGTTGGGCCGAACGTCTTGGGTTGGGTCGACGGCGGCCAACGCATCGATCTCCTCGCGGAACTCGGTGCGTCGCTCTTGCTCTTCACGATCGGGCTTGAATTCAGTCTCACGCGACTCAAGCAAC
>JBJOHQ010000210.1:0-2571 GCA_046047595.1 Planctomycetota bacterium
ACATCGGCTTCAGCCAGTACATGCTGATTTGGTACGCGAACGTGCCCGAAGAAACCGGTTGGTTCCTCGCGCGTCAGCTTGGGGGTTGGATTCCAGTCTCCGTGGCGCTTCTCTTCGGCCACTTCGTGATTCCGTTCATCGCTGTCATGAGCAAGTGGCAGAAGCGTCGCACGCTCGTTCTTGCTGCAGCTGCGGTGTGGATGCTTTGCTTCCACTACGTCGATCTCTACTGGTTGATCATGCCGGAAATTCCGCATGACATCGGTACGTTCAAGACCTATGGTGAGATCTCTGCGAAGTACGCCGATACCCCGTCCCACTTCGGCAACCCTGTGAATTTCCTCCTCGCGATCGGCGCGCTTGCGGCCGTTGCTGCTGGAACGCTCGGCACGCTCTCGCGTGTGTCGCTTGTTCCGAAGCAAGACCCGCGCCTCGCGGAGAGCATCCGTTTCGAGAATCAGTAATCGCGATTGATGCAGTGCGTGAACGAGTACTCGAAGGAGTACTCGAAGGCAGGACTTGAAGAAGTGCATTCGCGGCAAGTGCCGCAGTCAGGAAACGACCTTGGCCAACGCAACCACCACGAACGAAGCGACCACGCAGATCGACGATCCAGAAATGGGCTCGACGTGGTTTTACTCCTTCGTCGGCATCATCTTCTTCGTCGTGTTTTGTCTCGCGGTGAGCGTGCTCTATTTCGGAGTTGAGCGAAACTTCACCGAAGAGAACGTGCTCGATGTGCCCGTCGCATTCTCGACCGATCTTCGTCAAGAGCAGCAAGCGTTGCTCGGTCAGTACGGCACCTATGTGGAAGATGTGGACGAGAAGAAAGTCGAGCGCGTGCGCATCCCAATCGAGCGCGCGATGGACTTGATGGCGAAGCAGGGCAAGTAACGAGCAGATTCGGAAGCCCGATGAGGGTGCGCCGACTGAAAGAGTCACATCATGACGAACGCAACCAACATCCTCCGACAGACTCGCGCGGCACTCGCTGCGTCGTTTGTCGTTTCGATGGCTGTGATCGGTGGCGTGATTGGCGCGATATCGTCGCCCGCACACGCGCAACTCAATCTTGGCGTTCCAGAGGAGTTGAAGGGCGTCGACATCATCGAGAATCTCGATGCGCAGTTGCCTCTCGACGCGCGATTCACCGATGACGCTGGTCGTCAGGTTTCGCTGCGCGACTACTTCGACGGCAAGCGACCTGTGTTGTTGCAGCTTGGGTACAACCGCTGCCCAATGCTCTGCTCACTCGTGTTGAATGGCGCGTTCGACGGCCTCAAGGGCGTCGACTGGACGCCGGGCAACGAGTTCGAAATCGTGTCGATCTCGATTGATCCAACCGAGACGGCGACGCTCGCGAAGGCGAAGAAGGAGGCGTATCTCGCCGACTTCGATCGCGCGGGCGCAGCACCTGGCGTGCACTTCCTCACGGGTACCGAAGTGATGTCGAAGGCGGTCGCCGACGCGGTCGGCTTCCAATACAAGCGGCAGCCCGACGGCGAGTACGCGCACGCTGCAGCGATCTTCCTCATTCAGCCTGATGGCAAGATCAGCCGCTACATGTACGGCGCGAAGTTTGAACCGAAGGATCTGCGCATGGGCCTCCTCGAGGCTTCGCAAGGTCGCATCGGAACAACGCTCGACCGCTTCATTCTGTGGTGCCATATCTACGACCCCGACGCGCGCGGCTATGTGCTGCAGGCGCGCAAGGTGATGACGATTGGTGGAGCGGTCACGCTGGTTGCGCTTGGGCTCGGGCTCGGCGCGTTCTGGCGCACCGAACTGCGCAAGAAGCGCGAATTGCAGAAGCAAGAGCTGGCGCAAGCGGCGAAGAAGAGCGAGTTGACCAACTCCTCAGGCGCGTAGGTCGTGTGGGTGTAATTCGTGTGGATGTACTTTGAGCGAGTTTGACCCGCGTTCAACGGACGCGGAAACAAGACGAAGGCGAACGAAAGTGTTGAACATGATCCCAACCCTCCTCTCTCAGGCCACCAACGATCCGGCGCTCGGCGCTGGTCTTCCGGTGACGCCCAAGACGTTCTGGCTCCCGGAAGGTGCGTCCACGATCGCGCCGGAGATCGACTGGATCTTCAACTTCATCAACTACATCAATTACTTCTTCTTCGTCCTCGTCATCGGCATCATGTTTGTGTTCATGTGGAAGTACCGCCAGCGCGGCCGTGAGGTCTACGCGCGCGGTCCAAACCACCACACGATGCTCGAACTCGGTTGGACGATCATCCCGACGATCATCGTCGTGTTCATCTTCTTCATCGGCTTCAAGGGATTCATCGTGGCGAAGACGGTGCCCGACAACGCCTATCAGATCGATGTCACTGCGGCGAAGTGGTACTGGAAGTTCAAGTACCCGAATGGTGCGACGAGCGACGACCTCTACGTTCCAGCGGGCCGCCCAGTGAAGCTCGTCATGCGCAGCGAAGACGTCCTGCACTCCTTCTACATCCGCGATTTCCGCGTGAAACAAGACGTGGTGCCGGGCCGATACACCAGCCTCTGGTTCCAAGCGGACAACCCGACCGAAGGTGAGGATTTCCACCACATCTTCTG
>JBJOHQ010000211.1:0-22656 GCA_046047595.1 Planctomycetota bacterium
CTATCTTTGCGTAACGCATCGGCCTTGTGGTCGGACGAATCGCGAGCCGCAGGTGGATCTCTCTGGTTGTGCCCTTCGGAGTGAATCCCAGGGCACTGGGGCGTTGTTCGTGTCGTCGCGGTCGCGGCTGCTGCGGCGACGCATGACGGGACTCGGCAGCCCGGCGAATAAACCCATGCCCTTCTTTGGCCTTTGAACCCATCTATCGTGTCGAGAGCGTCGACTAGACTTTGAGGGATTATGCCCAACAACTTACCGGATTCAATCAAGTCGTTTGCGCTCGTCGCGCTCGCACTCGGCGGTGCGTGGCCAACTCAAAAGTGAGTCTTGCGGCGATTTCGGTCTGAGCGCGCGGGTCGGATCGCGTGGCGGGCTTGGCGCTTGCTGCAATTCACGCTCCTACTTACAGCGCTTGCGATGATTTTGTGGCACATATTTGGCCCAGAGGCTTGAGTCGCCGCGAGCACGATCAAGCACCAGAGCGAGCATGTTGCGAAGCAGGTTGCGAGCGCTCAGAACGGTGGGGGAGGGATTCGCTCTTCCTTTGGAAGCGTAAAGACCTTGATTTGAGCGGAGCTCAAATCATCGATCGAGCGCAGCGAGAGCGATACACGCCGTTTGAGTAGTCGCCGCGAGCACGAGCAAGCACCAGAGCGAGCAAGTTGCGAAGCAGGTTGCGAGCGCTCTAAACGGTGGGGGAGGGATTCGAACCCTCGAGACCCTGACGAGTCTGCCAGTTTTCAAGACTGGTACCTTCAACCGCTCGGCCACCCCACCAGCGGGGCGCGGAGTTTAGCAAGTGCACGGGGTTGTGAAGTGTGCTTCAGCGCCGGATATCTGTCCTGCGCCAAACTGCGTCGCAAGACGAGCGGCGGGCGCCGTAGATCATTTCTCGCCCCGCTCCTCACACCACGCGATCACCGTGCACGCTTCCGCGCGGCGTCATCATCTTCGCAACACACGCGGTCCAGCCAGTTTGGTGCGACGCGCCGCAACCGCGGCCTGTCTCGCCATCAAAGTACTCGTAGAAGTTCACGAGATCGCGGAACGTCGGGTCATTCGCGTACTTCGGGTGCATTGCAAGCGACGGGCGAACGCCCTGCTCGTTCGGCAGGAACAACTGCGAAGTGCGGCGCGAGATTTCATTCGCAGCGTCGAGCAGCGTTCCCATCTTTCCGGAGCCCACCGGAATCTCGATGCGGAACTCATCGCCGTAGTAGTGATAGAACTTCTGCAGGCTTTCCACGAGCAGCAGATTCATCGGCATCCAAATCGGGCCACGCCAATTCGAGTTGCCGCCGAACAAGCCGCTCTGGCTCTCTGCCGATTCATAGCGCACCGTGTACGCGCGGCCATCGATCCACAACGAATACGGCTTCTCTGCGAGCGCGCGCGAGACACTTCGCACGCCGTACGGCGAAAGGAAGTGTTGTTCGTCGAGTGCCTTTCGCAACAGGCATTTCATGCGATGCCCGCGCAAGAGCGAAAGCAATCGGCGCTCGCCGCGGCCTGGCTCGCTCCAACGCGAAACGAGCGCAGCCATTTCTGGGCGTTCCGCGAGGAACCACTCGAGCCGTTCGCGGAAGATCGGCAGTTGCGCGAGAACTTCGGGCTCAATCGTTTCCACGGCGAAGAGCGGAATGAGGCCGACAACCGAGAGAATTCGGATCGGCTCTACATGTCCGTCGGGCATTTGCATCAGGTCGTAGTAGAAGCCGTCTTTCTCATCCCAAAGCCCGATGCCTTTGCCGCCCATCTGCGTCATCGCTTCGGCGATTTGTAGGAAGTGCTCGAAGAACTTCGCAGCCATGTCCTGATAGAGCGGTCGCTCGTGTGCGAGTTCAATCGCGATGCGCATCATCGTCAGCGCGAACATCGCCATCCAACTCGTGCCATCGGCTTGTTGCAAACGTCCGCCGCCCGGAAGCGGTTGCGAACGATCGAAGACTCCGACGTTGTCGAGGCCAAGGAATCCGCCCTCGAAAATGTTGCGTCCTGAGGAGTCCTTGCGATTCACCCACCAGGTGAAATTGAGCAGCAGGCGGTTGAAAATCGTCGTGAGGAACTCGAGGTCCGCTTCACCTGTGCGGCGTCGATCAATCTGGAAGACGCGCCATGCAGCCCACGCGTGAATCGGCGGATTGACGTCGCTGAAGTTCCATTCATACGCGGGCAACTCGCCCGATGGGTGCATGTAGTGGTCGGTTGTGATCTTGAGGAGTTGGCCCTTCGCAAACTCTCCATCGATCGCGGCGATCGCGACGCAGTGAAACGCGAGATCCCACGCGGCAAACCACGGATATTCCCACGTATCCGGCATCGACAACACACTTGATGCGGCGAGATGTCGCCAGTGTGCATTGCGTCCGTCTTTGCGCACTTCCGGTGGCGGTGGCTGCGCGGGGTCGCCATCAAGCCAGCGACGAACATCAAACTCGTAGTACTGCTTCGACCAAAGTAAACCTGCGTAGGCCTGACGCTGCACGCGTCGCTCTTCGTCGTTCGAAAGACCGCGATGAATCACGTCGTAGAACTGATCTGCTTCGCGCTGTCGAAGTTCAATGAGCTCGGGAACATCGGCAGGTTTGAAGTCGCTTTCCGATGGACAGAGCACAAGATCGATCGTCGCGCGAGCGCCCGGAGCCAGAGTGATGTGATGCCAAAGTCCAGCCTTGGTGCCGCGTGCGCGAGCGTTCACGGCATCAACGCGGCCATCGACGATGCGCGCGTGAAACGCATCTTTCGGCTGTCGCGTCGCCTGTTCAGCACTTGGTTTCAATCCAAAGTGCTTTTCAGCGTTGGTTTCGTTCTCACAAAAGAGCGGCTCGCAAAGAGCGGCCGAAGAAGCAGAGGTGGCGCCGCTCCGTTCGTTCGCTTCGCGAATCTGCGGCGTTCCCGCACGCAATTCCATCGCACCAAGCGCGAAGCAAGTTGCCACCAGCGCGTCGCGCGAGCGCGCACCTTCAATCGAAGGCCGCACCGCATCATGGCGCCACGACCAAGTGTTTCGGAAAAACAACTGCGGAATCACGTGAATCTCTGCGGTTTCTGGCCCGCGATTCACAACCTCGATGCGCATCGCCGTTTCGCGTTCGTCACGCTTCGCGTACGTCACCCACAATTCGAAGAAGCGGTCATCGTCGATGATGCCCGTGTCGAGCAACTCAAACTCGGGTTCAAGTTTCGTTCGACTGCGATTCTCGTTGACGAGCGTTTCGTAGGGAAATGCGCGCTGTGGATACGCGTACATCATGCGATTCCACGCGTGACTCGGAAGCGCATCCACGTGCCACCAAAGTTCTTTCGCGTCCTCGCCGTGATTTCCTTCGGAGTTGGTGAGCCCAAAGAGACGCTCTTTCAGAATGGAATCGCGTCCATTCCAAAGTGCGAGTGTGAGGCAGAGATGCTGATCTTTGTCACACCAACCTGCGAGTCCATCTTCGCCCCATCGATAGGCGCGACTGCGTGCGTGATCGTGCGGGAAAGAGTCCCATGCGGCGCCATCGGGAGAATAGTCTTCGCGCACCGTGCCCCATTGACGACACGAGACGTACGGGCCCCACGTGCGCCAATGTGCAAGGCCTGCGCGGCTGTCACGAAGGCGCGCGTGTTCTGCTGAATGGTGACTTGGATGCGCGCTCATGAAGTGATCTGTTCTGCTGAAGTTTGCGTGGCAACGCTGCGAAAGCCTTCGCCGCGTGCGGTGCGAAGCGCATCGAGTATGCAGCCGACGCTCCATGCTTGCATCGGACAACCCCGCGAATCATGCGGCGCATCACCGTCGGCGATTTCCGCGATGGAGCCTAAGCCGCCATCGCGCAACTGTCCCGAAAGATCGCTCAGTACGAGTTGCGCCAAACGTTCGCCGCGCGCGCGATCTGCGCGGAGTTCCGCGCGCATGCGCAAGCCCGTCAGAAACGGCCACGCGGTTCCATTGTGATAAGCGAAGTCGCGCGAGCGTTGATCGCCTTCGTATCGGCCGCGATATCCACGCGTTGATGGCGCGAGCGTTCGCACGGCAAGTGGTGTCGCGAGTTGTGCGCTGATGCGCGCAAGTGCGCGCGTGCGCCAATCGGAGTCGATGGAAATGTGGTCGGCTGCGAGGGCAAACAACTGATTCGGACGAAGGAGATCGCCAACGTCGCTGATTTCTCCGCCGACATCTTGGCATTCGAGCACGTCGCGAAACGACTGTGTTTCTAGATTCCAGAACTTTGCGAAGGAGGTTTGTGCTCGCGCTGCATGCGTTTCAAGCCATGCGGCGGTGACCTCATCTTTCGCAGGCGAATCCACGCGAAGCGCCGCCGCGAGCCCCATCAATGCTTCGATCCACAGCGCACTCAACTCAATCGGCTTTCCCGCGCGTGGAGTGACAACCGTGCCGTTGACTTTCGCATCCATCCACGTGAGTTGGAAGCCCATTTCACCAGCGCGCACGAGTCCATCCGCATCGATTCCGATGCCGTGCTGCGTTCCCGCGATGAAGTGCTCAATGATGCCACGAAGCGCTGGTATCACGTCCGCAAGCCACGCGCCGTCATTCGACGCACGGAACACGCTTGTCGCAGCGATCAATGCAAGAAGCGGCGCATCCGCGGCGTGATACTCGGGTTCGGTTGTTTCATCGGGGAAACGATTGGGTAGAAGCCCGTCTTTCACATGATCGAGGAATGTTTCGATGACGAGTTTCGCGTCATCGAGACGACCCGTTTGAAGAAGCAACCCAGGAAGCGCGAGCATCGCGTCGCGGCCCCAATCTTCGAACCACGGAAAGCCTGCGATGATCGAGCGTCCTTCACGGCCATCCGATCGTCGACGCGCCACAATGAATGCATCGGAAGCGAGTACGAGTGAACGCAGTTCGGTCGGTGCATCCTCTGCGTTTGCTTGTCGGAGTAAGGCTGATTGTCGAGCGCGCTCTTCTGTCAGAATTGTTTCAGCGTGCGGGATTTCCCCGAGAATCGATGGAGAAAGCCCGATCACGAGTGCGGCCGACGCGCGTGGCGCAAGCGTGAGCGACGCGGTGAGCGCATGGCACGCCGAGCCAAGCGCGTCGTAGCCGCGCGCGCGCTCTTCGGAGAGAAGATGACGGCGCCACCAATTCGCCGCTGGGGTGTATGCGGCGCTTGCTCCGGCTACGAAGAGTTCCGTCGGCGTTGCGGCGAAGCGATTCGAGGGCAAAACAATGCGCATGCCGCCGTCGACGGGCGTTGATTCAGGCAACCACGAAGCATCGGGGTCAAGTTGGTGTTGTCCGCGATGTTCAACGAAAATCCGCGCATCGATCGAGATCGGATCTGGCGCATCGACCAAGGTCCAAACGAGCGCCACCGCGCGGTGATCGCGCAGCATCACGAGTCGCTTCTCAAGTCGTGCGGAGCCAACTTCATAGGTCCACGTCGGCGTGGATCCCTCGAGCGCAAAGCCCGCGATGACGCGATGGCCGTCTGGATCGAGTGAACCATCCGACCAACGTCGCGCGCCGAGTGTTACGCGATGGGTACCAATCGTCACGTCTTCATCGACGAAGGGAACGAGCATGCGTCGGCCAATGGGCGCGCGCATCGCGCCGATGAGCAGGCCGTGATAGCGTCGCGTCGCGATGAGCGACGTGGTTCCAAGTGCGTAGTCGCCGAGGCCCGTGGTTGCGAGCCATTCGCGGCGCGTTCCCTCTGTTGCATCACCCGCGACGTGTCGAGACAGCGAGAGGAGTGGGAGCGCATCAGTGGAGTCGGGGGTTGTGTGGGCGCGGATTCCGTCCATCGAAACGGAACCATACTTGAAGCGGCGCACTCTCTCCCGATTGGCGAAGAACTTCTCGATTCATGCTCGATTCATGCTCGGTTCATGTGCGAAACACGCGCGCGGATCACGAATCCAATCGCTTGCCTGGCCACGGACCCGCGAAGAACTGCGCGTCGCGTTCGTAAATGTGGAAACTCACGCGCGAGCCGATCGGCAATTCCTGCGCGTTTGCGCGCGGAACGCGTGCGCGGAGCGTTCGACCGTCACTTCGTAGCGCAATCAAATCAGCGAAGAGACCAGCGGGTTCACACGCGAGGAGTTTGGCGTCGAGTTCGATCGATGGCTGCGTCGGTGCGCCGACGCGAATCTGCCATGGGCGCATACCGACGAGCGTTGGTGTTTCGACGCCCGCGCGGGCGCGGCGCTCAGCGAGTTCGTGCACGAGATTTTGCGAAATACGCGCGTCGGTGCACACGCCGTTCGCGGCGATTTCAACGACGTGCATGCCGAGGTCGTCGACGAGCTGTGCGACCTCGAGATCGGGGGGGCGATCGGCGATGTCGCTCGCGGGCCCAAGTGCGCGCAATTCGCCGCGTACAAGCACCATGAGGTCGTCCGCGATGGCGAGTGCGTCGGTCGGATCGTGTGTGACCACGATCGTCGTTGCGTTGGTCGAACGCTGTAACTCTCGCACCATTTGTCGCACGGTGAAGCGATTGGCGCGATCCAAATTGGCGAACGGCTCATCGAGCAGCACCAGTTGTGGCGAGCGAATGAAGACGCGCGCGATCGCGACGCGGCGACGCTCGCCAGCCGAAAGTGCCGCAGGGCGGCGATCTGCGAGATGCGCGATTCCAAGCGATCGGAGCAAACTCTTGACGCGGTCATGTCGGCGATCGGCAGGCTCGCCGCGCGGAAGCGCCGCGCTATCAACGTTCACGGCAACCGAAAGATGCTCGTGCAGCGCCGCATCATCGAAGCTCATGCCGACCGCGCGTTCGCACGGTGAAAGCGGAGCCCAATCCACACCGCCAAACGCGATGCTTCCGCGTGTTGGGCGGTCGAATCCCGCGAGCAACGAAAGCAGCGTGCTTTTCCCGGCGCCCGAAGGCCCAACGAGCGCGACAAGCCGACCGCGTGGAATCTCAAACGAAACGTCCTGCAAAGCCGGAACTGCGCGCGCGCCATCTCGTCGCTCAAACGAAACACCGCGCACGGAGAGCCCGAGCGCGGCCGCATCGGGCGAGCCTGCGAAGGCGGCGCCCGACCGTGACATCAGCCGCGCTCCGCGCGTCGGCGCTTGAGTTCTGCGTCGATGAAGTCAGCGATGTGGCCGTCGAGCACATGCTGAGGATTGCCCGTTTCGTGGCCGGTGCGGTGATCCTTCACGCGATTGTCGTAGAAGACGTACGAGCGGATCTGGTTACCCCAGTCGCGCGAAACTTTGCCGCCGGTGGCCGCGGTGAGTTCCGCCGCGCGGCGTTCTTCTTCGAGTTGCTCGAGTTTCGCCTGAAGAACCGCGAGTGCTTGCGCTTTATTTTGCGGTTGATCGCGATAGGTGCTCGCGACGACTTGGATGCCCGTCGGAAGGTGTGTCACGCGAATCGCCGAAGCAACCTTGTTGACGTTCTGGCCACCAGGACCAGACGCGCGCACGAAGGCGACGATTTCGAGATCCTTGTCGGGAATCACGAGATCGCCGTGTTCGAATTCGGGCGTGACATCGACGGTTGCGAAACTCGTCTGGCGCTTGCCTTCGGCGTTGAACGGCGACACGCGTGCGAGTCGATGCGTTCCGCGCTCACAGTTCATGTAGCCATAGGCAAACGGGCCGATCACGCGATACGACACTTCGGAGATGCCCGCTTCAGGCCCGAGCGAACGCGAGATTTCCTCGAGTTTCCAGCCCATTTCTTGGAAGTAGTAGAGGTACATGCGCTCGAGCATGCCCGCCCAATCTTCCGCCTCGGTGCCGCCTGCGCCCGCTTGAATCGCGACGAAGCAATTGCGGTGATCGTGCTTCCCAGAGAGCAGCGATTGCTGCTCGATCTTGTCCATCTTTGCTTGCAGCCCGAAGAGCGTCTCATCGACTTCCGCCAACATGTCGGAGTCGCCCGCCTCCTTCGCGAGTTCGTAACCGACCGTCGCATCATCGAGCAGGCGAATCGCATCTTCGAGCGGCTCGATCTGCGCGCGGATGATCTTGCTCTCGGCGATCAGCTTCTGCGCTTGCTTCGGGTCATTCCAGAATTCAGGAGCATTCATGCGGTCGTCGTAGGCCGCGCGCTCCTTCAGTTTTTGATCGTAGTTAAAGAGAGTCGCGGAGCGTCAAAATCCGCGCCTCAAGTTCGTTGATCACCGGTTGGTGAGCGTCATAGTGCATAGGGGCGGAGAGTGTAGCGGGGGAAACCCACGCCGTGCGCGTGTGGTTCCACTACATTTCCCGCATGATGACCGCCGACGCAGTTCGTCCGATGTTCGTCTCTTCGCGCATCGCCTCGATGGCTGAAAGCGCGACGCTCGCCGTTGGCGCGAAGGCCGCCGCCGCGCGCGCGAAGGGTCACGATGTGATCGCGTTTGCGATGGGCGAACCCGACTTTGATACGCCTGAGAACATCAAGCGCGTGGCAATCGCCGCGCTTGAGAAGGGCATGACGAAGTACGCGCCGACGCCCGGCGACAAGGCCGCACGCGAAGCGATTGCGCGCAAACTCACGGTCGAGAACGGCGTCGAGACTTCGTTTGAACAAGTCACGGTGACCGTCGGCGCGAAGCACGCGATTTACATGGCGTTGCAAGCGATCGTCGAGCCAGGTCGCGGTGATGAAGTCTTGTTGCCGACGCCCGCGTGGGTTTCGTACAAGCCGCTCATTGAGTTGGCAGGCGCGAAGTGCGTTGAAGTTGCAGGTACGGTTGCGAACGGATTCCGCGTCACGCCAGAAGCACTCGCAGCCGCGATCACACCGCGCACGGTGGGCATCGTGTGGAATTCGCCGTCAAATCCGTGTGGCACGGCCTATCCAGTCGATGAGATCCGCGCGCTTTGCGAAGTACTCGCGCGGCATGAGAAGATCGCGGTGATCTCCGACGAAATCTACGAGAAGTTGATTTACCCCGAAGTTGCTCCAGGGCTTGCACACTTCTCACCGGGTTCGCATCCCGCGCTCGCTGCGCGCACGATCACGATCAACGGCATGAGCAAGAGTTACGCCATGACTGGTTGGCGCATCGGCTACATGGCCGCACCAAAGTCGATGGCGAAAGAACTCATCAAGTTGCAAGGACAGATGACGAACTCGATTCCGAGTTTCTTCTATCCCGCGATTGTCGAAGCACTCACAAACAGCGCTGTCGGCGTCGAAGCGATGCGCGTGAAGTTTGCCGCGCGCGCGGCGCTCATCAAGAGCGAACTCGATCAAGTGCCCGGCTTCATCACCGTCGCGCCAAACGCGGCGTTCTACGCATTTCCCGATGTTTCTGCGCACTTTGGAAAGACTTCGCCCGCAGGTACGCGCATCACAAGCGCGCAGTCGTTTGCCGATGCACTGCTCGACGAAGCGCATGTCGCGGTGGTGCCGGGTGAAGATTTCGGCGTCTGCGCGCGCGGCCACATCCGCTTCTCGTTTGCGTGCAGCGACGAGACGATTCGGAAGGGCATCGCTCGCGTTCGCGAGTGGGTCATCGCGTTGCGGTGAGACTTCGCGCGCGGTTCACGCCTGCATCGCGTGACGGAACGAAGCGCTCGCGCGCCGATGCCCATGTCGGAAGGACATGTCTCGCGTGTTGAGCCTCACGGAGTCGCGGGAGACGATTCCCGCCGCTGCGCGAACATCCAGTCGAGGACGCCGTCGTCGCCGAATCGGTACGCAGGCGTCCACGAGTCGTGGCCGACTTTGTCGTACTCGCGGTACATCGGGTTTGGAGCGCGCTTCGGCATGGGTTTCGGAGCCGATGCCGAGCCGTCCGTCGCGCCGGGGTTCTGCTCGCGGTTCTTCGCGCGATCCTTCTCATCGCCCTTCACGCGATCCGCGCGCGCCGCCTCGGCAGCCGCTCCCGCGATCGCCTCGCGCATCGCGCGGGAAAGCGCGACGGGGACGACGGGGTCGTCGGTTCCATGCACGATGTAGAACGGAACGCGTGCGACCGTTGCCGCTGTGGCGGGATCGCCGCCGCCGCAGATGGGTACGACCGCTGCGAAGAGTTCAGGCCTGCGCGCTGCGAGATCAAACGCGCCAAACCCGCCCATCGAGAGACCCGTGAGATACACGCGCGTCGGGTCGACGGCCTTCGTCGCCATCACTTCGTCGATCGCCTGCATGAGGGCGCGCATCGCGCGGGTCGGTTCCGGCGCGAGCTTCGGTGTTTCGCCGCGTTCGCGCATCGCGCGGATGTCGATCGCGCACCATGTCTCGTTCGCCGGACATTGCATCGCGAGCACATAGCACGGAGCCTTCTTCTGAAACTCGTCCGCCGCGCACGCGCCCGCGAAGTGCACGAGTTGCGCGCGATTGTCGCTGCCACGTTCGCCTGAACCATGCAGAAAGACAACGAACGGAACCGTGGCGCGTGGACGAGAGGTCGGATCGGCGATCGCCTCTGCGCGCGGTTCCACACGCGGCTCCACGAGCGGTTCCACGAGTCGGTAGCGATAGGTCGCGTCAACCGTGCCGTCTGGCTTCTTCAGAACGGTTTCACCCGCGGTGATCTGCGCGAAGGGATCGGGAATGGCCGCAGGAGCCTTCTGCAGGGATTCATCGACTTGTGGCACGTTGTCGCCTGATGTGTTTTGCCGCGCCGCGACAGGCGCAACAGCGAAACTGCCCACGCAAGTCAAGGCGAAAGCGAGCAATGAATTCGGTCGATTGCGCATGACACGAGGATACCGAGTGGGGGCGCGTCAGTCGGCGCACGGCCCCCAGACGTTGAGCAGCGTCGCGAGGTCGGTTCCTGCGGTAATCCCGTCGCCGTCGAGGTCGGTTGAGCCTGAGGTTCCCCAACCATTGAGGAGCGTCGCAAGGTCGCTGCCCGCCACGAAGCCGTCGCCGTCGAAGTCTGCGCCGCACCCCTTGGCCTGATGTTCACACGAATCGGGAATTCCGTTGCCGTTGGCATCGACCGCCGCGCCCTCGGCGATCTCGCAAGTATCGATCAAGCCATTCGCGTTGCAATCGGCGCTCGTCGCGCCGAGGTAAGAAATCGTGATCTCAATCCAAGTGTCGCCGCCGCAGAGATTCGGGTCCACGGCGACGCTTGGATAGAGCGCGAATATCACCGTGCCTAACGGCGAGATGGCAAGATTGAGATCGGCGGGTGTGAACTCAAGTGTTTGCCACGCGGGGTTCGCAGTGCAATCTCCCGTTCCAGCGAGCAGGTCGTAATCGTTGGAGGTGAAATCCCTCAAGCGCACATATTCAAGCGCGCTGCTGAAATCTCCGTGCCCTCGGATGTCGAAACGCACGGGCCCCACAGCGTGCACCGCGACTGGAGCTTCCCAAAGAATCTCGCCTGCGCTCGCTCCGACAGGGCCGAGGTGTCCCGAATGGATGACAACTTGCGACTGTTTCTCGCATGCGTCGCGGATACCGTTCATGTTGCAATCTTCGAACTCATCCATCGGCTGCGCACAGGCGTCGATCCATCCATCACCATCACAGTCGATTTCGGGTTGGCCCTCGATCTCAACGCGATCGACCACCCCGTTTGAATTGCAATCGCGGATGGTGAGGTAGACAAGTTGCGGAGTGGTTGAGTTCCGTGGAGTCCACTCACTCATTCCAATCACGATCTCTTCGTTGGCGGAAGCGGGCGGTGAAGCCGGAACGTTGCCCCACGCGCGGACCGTATGGTCGTTGAGGAGGGCAGCGGTGTAGTCATTGCCGCAGAGCACCCGTCGTGCAGGAGCGAGGTCGGTCGGAGGAGTCGTCGCGCCAGAGCCCGGCGCCCCCCAACAGCGGACGGAGCCATCAACGCGAACGGCCGCTCCATGAAAAGCACCTGCAGCGATGTCGACTGTGGTCCCGAGCGACGGCGGGATTGTCGCCTGTCCGATTCCGTTCGCACCCCACGCAACGACGCTTCCGTCGAGTCGCCGCGCAGCACACCAATCCTCCCCGACGGCGCCTTGAGCGTAACCAAAGTTCCAAAGTGGGAGCGACGCACTTCCGATCGCGACGAAGGACCCGTCAGAACGAAGTGCCAGTGCGCCAGTGCGACCTGTTGCGATATCGACCACCTCGGACGAGGATGGAGCTCCCGCAACCGACGAGAAGCCCTGGCGAATCTGGTAGAGCCGTCCGTCGTTGCTCACGAGAAAATAGTCGGCTGGAAGGCCCGCCGTCGATGTCGTCACCGAGCGCATCGAAGCGAGGCGACGCATGCCTTGGATCGGGTGCGTCGGTCGCTGCACGGGATCACCGACGCCGTCGTCGAAGAACGAAGCTTCCTCGTCCCATGTCGCGATCGCGCCGGCTTCGTCTCGAAGGAGTCCTGCGGAGATTTCGACCGCGCCTCGGCGCGCAGTCGGCGGATCGCAGAGGCCGAGTCTGGACTGTCCCCAGGGGGCGACCCGACCGTTCGCGTCGAGCGCAGCGAAGCCGTCGCTCGTCGAAGCAATCTGTACGAAATTCGAACTTGTTGGCGCTGGGACTTCAATATCACCAGGGGCTGCGAGAATGGTGGTCCAACTCCGCACCGTGCCGTTCTCACAGAGAGCCGCCAGTCGGTAGCGATTGTTCGCGGTCTTGCTGATCGCGACCTGCGTGGCGGGCGGCAGATCACTCGGTGGCAACATCGCAGGATTGCCCGCCGGCCATACGCGCACCACTCCGTCGACACGCGCCGCGATGGCCGCCTCCGATGTGACATCAACCGATCGCACTGCACCAAGATCGGCGGGAGGCGTGGTCACGAGTTCGGTACCAGCGGCACCCCAACCATGGAGCAATCCAGCTTGATCGACTGTGAGCGTGCAGTTGGTACCCGCGGCAATGCGGGCACTCGCGGGAAGAGCTTTCGGCGGTGTGAGGACCGCGCTGTCTCCTGAAGCACCCCAAAGAGCGAGGCTGCCATTCTCGCGTCGAGCGACGCTGTGCCTCGCGCCCGCGCTGATTTCGACGACGCCACGGAGCCCTGGCGGTACTTGTGCTTGACCTTCATCGACACCTGACTGTGCGGAGGCGCCCCACGCCACGACCGTCCCCACGTTTGTGAGCGCAAGCACGTGCCAGAACCCAGCGTCGACCGCGACAAAATCGTTGTGATCACGCGGCGCTGCCAGCGGTGATCCGCGGTTCAATCCGCCCCAACATGCCGCGGTTCCGTCGGTGCCGCACACCGCGAAGAAATCAGCACCACCTGAGATGGAGGCGACTGCACTCGGGAAGTGGAGCGCGGTGACACCGTCTGCGCGATGAACGAACTGACCAACGGGTGACGTTGAGAGATCCGCCGCGGCAGGTGCGAGTGCGAAGTGGAACATCGCGGCAGTGACGCCGAGTTGGAACAGCGAGCGCGACGACCATCGCTTTGTTCCGCGCGAATGGGTTGCCCCGAGACTCTGAGAAGCGCGCGTCACGCGAGGTACAGAGCGGAGTACGGACATGAGAACTCCAAATAGAAATGCCATCGCGGCCAAAGGGCCATCGACTCGGCGGAAGTACGGCAAGCGAAAGACACATCAAAGCGGGGACGACCGCGTCTGCCTTCGGCCTTTCGCGGTGCACAAAGCGTGGAACCACGCTGCACACCGTTGCGAACGTAGCACCAGATTCAGGCGGCGCGAATCGACGAGCCCAAAAGAGCACACTTGCTCCGCCATGGAGGGGAGCGCGGCGGCGAATTCAAAGAGCAAGTCGGAAAACGGACCTCGTTTGCGCTTCCGTCAGAATCGCATCCATGCTTGCGATCGGTCAACCGCGGAGCGGCATCGGCGCGACGAGCCCGCTTGCAGTTCGATTCGCGGCAGGGCCTGGCAACTGGATGCCAAGCGGCACGGGCTGCGGACGAACTTCGTAGTTCGGCGTGAGCGCGATGTTCAGCGGCAGGCGCTTGCCCGTCGGGTCGCGCGGAATGTTGTCTTCATCGATGATGCGCTGGATCGCCATGATGCCTTCGATGAGCATTTCTGGTCGCGGTGGGCAACCCGGCACATAGACGTCGACGGGGATGTATTGGTCGACGCCCTGCACGACGGCGTAGGTGTCGAACACGCCGCCGGTCGAGGCGCACGCGCCCATCGAGATCACCCACTTCGGCTCCGCCATCTGCATGTAGATCCGCTGAAGGACGGGGAGCGTCTTCACGCTCACACGACCAGCGACGATCAAGAGATCGGCTTGACGCGGCGAGAAGCGCATGACCTCAGCGCCGAAGCGCGCAAGATCGAAGCGCGAACACGCGGTCGCCATCAGTTCGATACCGCAGCACGCGGTCGCGAACGGAAGCGGCCACACGCTCGAGCGGCGCGCCCAGTTGATGACGCGGTTCAGTTGCGTGGTGACGACACTGTCGGTGGGAAGTGCTGCTTCAAGACCCATAGGGACGCGCATAGTAGCGCGGCGGGGCCTGTGCGGAACGCCTCGAAATGCCGCAAAAAGACAACCGCGGCGCCGATGTGCGCTGCGGTTGCGTCAGAAGTTCCAGTTGCGTCAGAAGTTCAGGAGAGTCCTGCGTTTCGCAGGAGTCGGCGCTCAGCCGAGAATCGCTCCGAGTTCGTCGCGTCCGTGCACGACGGTGTAGAGGCGATCGATCTTCATCATGCGGAAAAGGTCGAGCAGCGAGCGGCTCGTTCCCGAGAGATACGGCTTGAACTTCGCGGCATCGGCGCGCTTGCGGAGGTCAACGCACATGCCAAGCCCCATGCTTGTCAGAAGCGTCACACCCGACATATCGAGCACAAACGAACTGCCCTTCGGCATGTTGGCGTTCTCGAGCGCGTCGGCGATTTCCGCGGCGATAATCGGTGCTTCGCGTTGGCCGACCGTTGGGCACACAACGCGTGCGAGGATGCCCCGTCCACAACGTTCGATCGAGACGAACTGAGAAAGGCTGGTCTCGCGGTTGGACGTGTGGAGTGTGTAGGGGGTCATGCGCTCTACGTCGACCCGCAGAAGGGGTGACTTTGGCGCACTCGTCCGAAATGGCAAAAACCATCGATTTCAGGCGGAAAAATGCAATCGCCCCGTGGTAGGGCGGGGCGATCGCTGAATTTCCTTGTTGTCAGCCTCGTCGTACGCGCGTGTGGGGCGCGGAACGCGCGGAAGCGTTCAAACTTCGACCTTCACACTTCAACCTTCACACTTCGACCTTCACACCTCAACACTGTCCTGCGACATGAAACTCTCGCGCGTGTCGAGTTCCATCGGACGGTTCACTGCGATCTCGGCAGCGGCGGGCATCGTTTCGATCTCGGGGGCGACGGCGTTGGTCGTGCTCCCAAGTCGCGCGATTTCACCCGCGAAACTGCGGGCGAGTTCGCGCGCGGGCTGCGCGGTTGGCGCAGGACCTTGGTTGAGAAGATTCGGATCAACGCGAATCGCCGCGAAGGCGCCGTCGGCGCGCGAAGCGAGTTGGCGAAGCGCGTTTGAGAATCCGCGCATATCGACCGCGAGTTCGTCCCGCACGCTCGAGGCAATCGCGTCGGCGATCGGACGGACGCGATCGCGATCGGTGCCGGCGAGAAGATCCTTCCAAACCGCAAGTTCGCTTGCGATTTGCGCGCCGGCATCGGTCGATGCGCGGAGTTCGTCGGCGTGCACCGCCGCACGATCGGCGCGCTCCACGAGTTCGCCGCCAATGCGTTCGCCCTTCTCAACAAGCCAGCCGAGGTCGTCGCGCATGCGACGGAGCTCACCTTGCACAACTTCGCGCGCGGCGGAAACCTCGTGGACGAGCGTTCCGAGCGCCTCGCGAAGCGCGCCAGCATCGCTTGTACGAGCGACGAGCGTTTCGATGTGGCGCTGACTCTCGGAAGTAAGGCCAGCAAGCGCGGCTGTAGCACGCTCCGCGCGATCAATCATGTCGTTCGAACGCTCGATGCGAGCAATCGCCGACTCGGTGCGCTCAAGGACATCACTCGCGCGCGCGACGCTCTCACCGATGCGGCCGAGACGCGCCTCGAGTTCACCGTCGAGCCACGCGAGCTTTCCGTTCGCAGCGTGCTCGATGCGCTCTTCAACTTCCTTCACGCGATCAAATCGCCACGAGAGTTCGCGCTCAAGCCACTCAAACTTCTCTTGCGCGAGCCGATCGGCAAGCGCGTGGATCGCCTTCTCGGCACTTTGCGCGTTGTTGCGGAAGCCTTCATCGGCGGTGCGAACGGTCGCCTCGACGCGCGTGGCAACGCCTTCGCCGCGTTCTACTTGCACATCAAATGCCTGCAGCATGCGCACGCCGATGCGAAGTCGTTCATCGAGATCGGCGATCGACTTCGAGGCGCGCTCGTTGGTGAGTTTCTCTTCGGTGAGCCGCGACTCAAGGTGCGCGATGAGCGTCTCGGCGCGGGCCACGAGATCGGAGAGCCGCGCGGGGCCGCTGCTTGGGCTCGCATGCGGAACCGCTGCATGTGGAGCGGTAGACGTCGCGCGGGGAGCGGCGACGGAGAGCGGTGCCGCGGACGCGGAGCCATCAATCGCGATCGTCGCGAAACCAAATGCGCCCGCGATGGGGCCGTTTGGCGTTGGCGATTGTCCGAATGGGGTCGGGGACGGGGAATTCGATGAGGGGGTGTTCTGTTCGAGCATGTCCTTCGCTCGCAAAAGGCGTCCTGCCTACGTGTCTGAAACGATTGTGGAGAGCGACGTCGCCCAGCGCAGCCGGACAACCGTCAAACCTCAGCCTGTGTTTCGGCAAGATAGACCGAGAACCGCGAATGTTGTGGACGAAACCACCGAGCTGAGCAGATGCTGAACAGATTTCGTGCCTTGGAGGCGAGCGTCGCTTCGGCCACGCCGCCCGCTAGGGCTTCGGTTCCGCGGGGACTTTCGCGCCAGACTCGTCCGAGCCTGTCGTTGGCTTTGCGTCGGGCTTGCTGCCGGTTGAACCTGCGCTCGAGTTCGCGCTTTGGTTCTTGCTTGAGTTCTCGCTCGAGTTCTCACTTGAGTTCTCACTTGAGTTCGCGGGGGCGGCACCAGCAGGTGCGTTTGAGTTCCGATCGACGAACACCGCGTCGCGTCCGGCTCCTTCAGGCGGTAGATCCTCGCTTGAAACCACGGTCGTGTCATTCGATCGGGTCTGCGGGGTCGACGCTGGGTATTCGTCGAGGCCTTCGAGGTCGAAGAAGAAGCCGAGCGAAGCGAGATTTGTCTCGCTGAAGTGGTAGTTGTTGCTCGACGCCGCGCCGAGAGTCGCGCCGCCCGCGGTGTAGCGATCGCGGCCGCCGCGATCAATGGCGATCCCGACCGCCTGATTCGCTGCCGCGCCGATCGAGAGGCTGTCGACGTGATAGACATCGTCGCCCGCATCGTCGACGAAGACCGCGAGGGCTTCGTCCCACGCGCCGCCGAGATGGGCAGCGGTTCGGCCGCGGTACTGATCGTTCCCCGCGCGATCGACGAAAACGCCGGCCGCTTGATGTGCCGAACCGCCGAGGCCGTATCGATCGCACTCTGCAACGTCATCACCCGCGCGGTCAAGCAGGGCTCCAAGGCCAAGGAAATAGCCACAGCCCTGTGAGAATTCACCGCTCGTGCGTCGGTCGTTGCCCGCGAGATCCGCGAAGAGCCCGACGCCGCCTGCGGCGGAAAGTCGGAAGCCGAAACCAAAGCCAAGACCGAAACCCGCGTGCTCGCCCGCGACGCCGTAGACGGAGGGCCGTGTTCCGAGTTTGGCGTTGTCATCGCCCGCAACATCGATGATGGCCCCGACACCGCTCGGCCCACCAACGCCGAGCGCCATGCCTTCGCCGCTCCATGCATCGTTTCCAGCGAGGTCAAGCAAGATCGCGGCACCACCCGCGGCGGCACCGAGGCTCCACGCGCCGCCTTGGTAGCGATCGTCGCCCGCGCGATCGACGATGAGCGCGAGCCCAAGCGCGGCACCCGCAGTGAGTGCACCGCCTTCGTAAGAATCGTTCCCCGCGAAATCGTCGATGACCGTAACGCCACCAACCGCCGCAGCAGGTCCAAGGGCATCCGCTGGCGCTGTGTGCACATCATTTCCCGCGAGATCAACGACCAATCGATGCGAGCTAGCCTCGACGCCCCAGTGATAGTGATCGTCGCCGGCGACATCGAAGACACCCGCGATGCGCGTGAGGTCGTAGCGATTCGGGCCGGGGCCACCGACGATGATCCAACCGAGTTCGGGAACGAGGCTCGCGTTGAGAATCTCGCCCTCGACTGCGGCCCCACGCGGACCCTTCAGTTCTTCAGGGAGTTCCGTTCGCTCGCTCGCGGCAAGGTCGGGCGCGATCTCCGGAATGACATCGAAGTGCGCGATCATCTGCGCGGCTTCCGCGGGTGTAAGCGCGGGTAGACCGAGCATCGCCGCGCGCTCGTTCTCCGCGCCCTCACCATCAACGCGTAGGTTCGCGAGCCGTCGCTCGACAAGCGCTCGCAGCATCGGATGCTTCGCAGTTTCCGCAGACACTTCGGCGGCGTGACGGACCCGCGAGGGATTCAAGAGAAAGTCGATGTACCAGATGCACGCATCGGTGTGCTGGATTTGAAAGCGACCTTGCGCGGGAGGGAGTTCGAGTTTGGGTTCACCCGCGAGCCGCGCGGTGAGTTCAGCCATCGCGCGATAGGGCGCGGTGCGGAACGCCTCTGCCGATGGAACCGCGCGGTCGATCATGTCGGCGGCACGGTCCGGATGCGCGAATGCGGCGCGCAAGAGCGGAGGCGTTGCAGGATCGCGATATCGCTCGGGAATCTTCGCGAGCGCTTGCAGGAGTTTCTCGCCGCGCGCACGCGCTTCTGGACCGAGCAGCGCGAGCGCCGCGCTGCAGTTTTCACCAAGCGCGGGATCGGCTGCTGCGCCGAGCGTGGGGGAGGCATCGTTGGATGCCGCACCCGACGCGGACATCGGCGGGAGATCCGCGCGTTGGAGAAGGCTCGAGGGCTTCGATGGCGTGGCGGTTGGTTGCGCTTCCGCGGGTGGAGTTTGCGCGGGTGGAGCTTGCGCGACGAGGGGCGCGAACGCATGCGAACCGCTCGTGATGAACAGCGCGATGGAGAGAGTCACGGCGAACGAACACACGGGAATTCCCTGTGTGTTCATGGCGCAGGATCGCGTGACTTCGGACTTCATCGTGGACGTCCCTTGCTGCGCGATGCGTTGCCGCCGCGCGATGTGTTTCCGCCACGCGATGTGTTTCCGCCACGCGATGCGTTTCCACCACGCGATGTGTTTCCGCCGCGCGGGGCGTTTGCGCCGCGCGATGCGTTGCCTCCGCGCGTATCGCGCGCACTGCGCGGTGTCGCGCTTGGCGCGAACTTGCCACTTGCCTTCCCGCCAAACTTCGATGGACGCGTTGCGGGCGACTTCGTCCATGCCTTCGGCGAAGAGGCCCGAGCGGACGTCGTCGCGTGTGCGCGATCGGCGCGTGGCGCGCCCTTCGGCGTCATTTCCGATTTCATTCGTCCACTTGGCGAAGCCGAGGTCGATGTGCGCGCTGATGGCTTCGTCGAAGACTTTGTCGGCATCCGCGATGGCGCCTTCGATGACGCTTTCGCCGCTGATTTCACGAACGGCTTCGGCGCAAATTTCGACGAAAGCCGCGTGGTGCGCTCGGGTCGAGCGTCCTCGCGAGAAGCGCGGTCATCGTCACGCTGCGTGGGTTTCACCAACGGCGCCGAGGTGCTCGCCTGCGTTCCCGCCTCGGGTTGCACAAGCGACGCTGCGCGTGCTTCACGCGCCTCCGCGAACTCTTCCATCGAGCGCTTCGGTGCTTTCGGCTGCAGCGCTTTGCCTGCGCTTTCATGACGCGACGCACGACGCAAGAGATCGAGTTCCTTCGGCGTAAGGTCGCGCCATTCGCCGACCGCGAGGCCCTTCAACTTGAGCGGACCGAAACTCGTGCGACGAAGTTTCTTCACGGGATGCCCGAGTTCAAGCATCAGCGGGCGAATCTGCAAGTTGCGGTGTTCGCAGAGTTCGAGATGCACGACCGTCTTCTCGCGGTCGCGATTGATGAGTCGCAGCGAACTCGAACCGCCGTCGCGCGCGCCGCGGCTGTACTTGTCACGCGCGAAAATCTCGCGTTCGATGCGCGCGATTTCTGTCTCGCCAAGACTGCCATCGAGCGTGACGTCGTAACCCTTCGGAACCTCGTAGCGGGGGTGACTCAATCGATTCGCGAACTCACCGTCGTTCGTGAGGACGAGAAGTCCCGATGTATCAAGATCAAGCCGTCCGACGCAGTAAAGCCGCGCACGAGATGGGTGTTGCACAAGATCGATCGCGCGCGGGCGGCCTTCGGGGTCGCTGTTCGTACAGACGGTGCCACGCGGCTTGAAGAGCACAACGTAAACATGCTCTTCCGACTTCCGAAGCGGACGACCGTACACCTCGATGCGGTCGGTCGCAGGATTCGCCCACGCAGGCAACGTGTCGACCAGATGGCCGTTGACCGTCACCGCGCCCGAGAGAATCAGCTCCTCGCACTCGCGCCGTGCCGCAACACCTGCGTCGGCGAGGACTTTTTGAAGCCGCGCGCCTCGCTTCTTATCTGCAAAATCGTGGGTCTGCGACTTGCCGCGTGGTTTGCGGACACTTTTTCGGTTGCCTTCCATCGCGGCAGTGTACGGTCGGGCCGCTATCCTGCCGGAATGCCAATCTACGAGTACGAAGCTGTTGAGGATGGAGAAGTCATCGAACTGTTGCGTCCCATGAAGGATGCCGATGCGCCGGTTGAAGACCCCGCGGGGCGCGGGCGCAAGTTCCGTCGCCGCCTCTCCGTGTTCGGAGTCAATGGCGCGGCAGCGGGCGAGTCGAGCGCTGCATCGAGTGGCGGCCACATCCATTCCGCAGGCTGCGGCTGTGGAAAGCCGATGGGAAGTTGCGGACTCGGTTGAACGAGTCGGCGTCCAGAGGGCTCCTTCGGGCGCCAGCATCAAGTTCCCAGCAACAATTCACTGAAAGAAGAGCATGAAGCACGCGAGCCAAGCCGCAGCGGTCGCCGCCGGCGCGACCATCATTCACGGTGTCGATTTTTCGGGAGCAGACGGCGGCGGGGCCGCGAAGATTCGCATCGCCGAGCGCGAACTCGCAGCGCGAAGCGCGGTCGCGATTCGTCCGCGTGTTGATCGCAACGGGCTTCGCAAGGCAATTCTCGCAAGCCAAGAGGATGGCCGTCGTCATATCTGGCGCATTGATGCGCCGTTTGGATTGCCACTCGAGTGCTTCACCGAATCGCGTCCTGAGGGACTCGAAGGCGACCTCACGTGGATGAAGATTGCCACGTGGATGGAGAGTTTCCCAAACGCGCGCGCATGGCGCGGCGCGATGCGCGAGCTCTCCCGTCGCGAGCCAAAGCGCGCCTGTGATCGCGCGCTGTCGACGCCAATGGCGCCGATGAACCTGCGCGTCTTCAAGCAGACCTTCACGCTGATCACCGAGATTCTCTTGCCATTGGCGCGCGAAGGCGTCGCCATTGATCCCGTGACGATGGTGGATGGCGCGAAAATGCCGAATGTGCGCGTCTGCGAAGGTTGTCCCGCGAGTGTCCTCCGACATCTCGGTTGGCCGCACAAGGGCTACAAAGGCGGAGGCGAACCTCCACGGCGACTGCGTGAAGACCTCGTGCGACTGCTGCGTAAGGAAGGTCTTGAAATCGCGTCTGAAACCGCGGTCGAGGCGATTCACGACGAAGAAGGCGATCTCCTCGATGCGCTCATTCTCACAACTCCGCTGATCGAAGGCACGCTGCCCGCCGAGTTGGTGGCGCAGGCGCGCATCGAAGCGTGGGTGTACTGACCGAGTCGTTTGAAGTACCCGCGAAGGGAATGCGAGTGATGTTGAGTTTGCGAGAGCGCCGGCGCAAGAAATCTCGTGCACGGAAGGAGCGCATGATGCCAGCACTGTTGGAAGGACTCAGTGAAGAGACACTTGCGCAGACGCTCCGCATCAACGAGCTCTTCTATTCGATCCAAGGCGAGTCGACGTGGGCGGGATGCCCATGCTTTTTCGTTCGCCTGACGGGCTGCCCGCTGCGCTGCCACTACTGCGACACGGAGTACGCGTTTCGCGAGGGGGCGCCTCGAACCTTCGCTGAGATCTTGAGCGAGATTGATCGCGTTGGTGCGCGCCTCGTGGAACTGACAGGTGGCGAGCCGCTCGCGCAGAAGCGCGCGTTCGATCTCATCCGAATTCTCTGCGAGCGGGGGATCACCGTACTCATCGAGACTTCGGGGGCACTCGACATTGCTCCGTGCCATCCCGCGGCGATTCGCATTCTCGATCTCAAGACGCCGGGCTCAGGTGAGTGCGCGCGCAATCTTCTGTCGAATCTCGACGACCTCCGCCCGCACGACGA
The DNA here is from genome assembly GCA_046047595.1 of Planctomycetota bacterium. Lineage (GTDB taxonomy): Bacteria > Planctomycetota > Phycisphaerae > Phycisphaerales > SM1A02 > QWPT01. The sequence continues at coordinate 22,217 of JBJOHQ010000211.1, forward strand.
GGTGAAGTTTGTGATCACCGATCGTGCCGACTATGAGTGGGCGCGCGACATGATGCGTGACCATCGGCTCGCTGAACGATGCCGTGCGGTCTTGATGAGCCCCGCGTTCCCGCAAAAGAAGGGGCTTGAGATACTTGGATGTCAGGGGCTTGATCCGCGGGCGCTTGCGGAGTGGATCCTCGCCGACAACCTTCCCGTGCGGCAGCAAACCCAGTTGCACAAGTTGATTTGGGATCCAGGTACGCGCGGCGTGTGAATGCCCGAACGTGACAACCGCGGCGCTTGCACGACGGGGTTGTGAGTGCCCAAAAGCAACAACCCAGCCGCTTGCGCGACTGGGTTGCGAATGCCCAGGAGAGGACTCGAACCTCCAAGGTTGTTACACCACCAGCACCTCAAGCTGGCGCGTCTGCCAATTCCGCCACCTGGGCAGGTGGCCC